>VHDG01000298.1 GCA_016871475.1 Verrucomicrobiota bacterium | reverse complement strand
GTGGTTGTGTGGTTTGGTTTTTCATTTTCACCGCCGAGCCTGTCAGCTCGGCAGCTAAACCACCAACCGCATTTTCAACTATCAAAGGGACATTCCCGCACTCGTCCGGCCTCAATATCCATCTCTGTGCGCGCCCTTATGGCCCGACGATCACGCAGCGTGCGGTAAACTGAGTTCGACAGGTAGTCATTCTTGAACTCTGCATAGTCGCGGTATTGGCGGAATCCCAGAGCTCGACCCAGCGTGGTGTTGTCGGTCGGTTCAGGATCACTGGCATTTCCGTCGCCACGACGCCCATCGGGGTATCGACTGAGCAGGTCGGCAGGCAGCTTGAAAGGTTGTGCCCCCAAACTGGCAACTGGAAGTCCTGCGCTGTTCTCCAGCACATGGAAGATCGGGCCGTATCGCATAACCCGATGTCCAGCCGGAGGCGTAAGGACTCGGCGTCCTGCGCCATCCACCAGGCCTAGCTGCGCAACGAGTCGTTCGGCGGGGGTCTCGCCTCGTGTGCTGAAAAACGGAATGCCCACGTCCTCGTCCGTCAGGCTCAGCAAAATCGAACCCCTGTGGAAGTTGTGCTCACGAGTCGAGCCACCCAAACCTCTGTCGGTGGTCTCATCCTCCGCACCGACGACTTTGATCTCCACATATGCAGGCTCCCGTCCGCCCTGCCAGGCTGGATCGTAGATTGGAATGGCATTGCTGGCGAACCGGGCATTCTCCCATGCCGCCACTCTGGCGAGACCTTCCAGCGGTGTCTGAAGCGGCGGATTTGTGTCGTTCCCTGGAATCGGAACCAAAGGACGAAGGAAGCGGCCCAACTCGGTAACTCTCGTACTCAGCCGCAGGCCTGAGGAGGGCGGAAGGGATCCGATCCGTATGACGGAAGGTGGACTGGAGGTGTTGCCGCCCTGGATTCGGAGCCTGAAGAACTTGAGGTTGCCTGCCTCGACGGCCACGGAGCCATCGGCTTGCGATGTCCGTTGATTCGGGGGAATCGTCAGCCATGGGCCGTTCACAGAAGTTGCCCCTTCATATTGAAGGTCAAAAGCCGCCGCCCTGCTTTCGGGGGCGATCGGCCCCAGGATGCCCACGCCGAGGGCCATGAAGGTCAGGAGTTGGCGAACCGTGCGCAACGGAGGCATACCGATTGGGGATGATGAGGGTTTCATGAAGGTAATATTATTGGTCAAACAGCTTTAGGGCACGACAAGGTTATTTAGTTGACGGTGAAAATCAAACGGAAACCCCCAAAAACCGGGGTTTTCTGGGTAGCGGCACTGCCGGTTCTCCGAGCTAGGTATGCCTCCGCTTCAACGACTTTTACTCACAACCATTACAAGCCAGTGTCCAAATAATCGCCTTTCTTCCGGCTAAGAAGTGAGCTCGATTTCTATTCTTCGAACTTCAACTTCCGAACGTCCCGTTCCTGGCCTGTCCGCTCGATCAAGGGTTGGTAGAGCTCCGGCCTGCGTGCCTGAATCCAACTGCGGCCGGTGGCATCCTTCAAGAGATCCTTGTACAGGTCGGCCACGACCATGTCGTCCCCTGCTTTCCAGGTTTCTTCCAAAACCCGGCCATATGGATCCAAAATCATCGCGTTGCCCGTGCGCACTTCATCGTCGTCGATTCCCACGCCGTTGCTGAAAACAACGAACAGTCCATTGTCGTGTGCGCGGCTGGGGAGCCATCGCATGAGCCAGCCTCTGCCTTTCTCGCCGAGAAATTCATGCTCGATCGCCCCTGGGTTGGAATGTCGTGCGTCCCATACACTGCGTTCAATCAAGCCCATGAGGTGCGGATTCCGGCTGCGGACTGCTCCGGTTTGGTGAGGCGCGATCAAGACATCCGCACCCTTGAGCGCGGTGATTCTCACGTTCTCCACCAGGTTGCAGTCGTAGCAGATCAACACACCTGCCCGCCACCCGTCCTCCAGATCGAACACGGTAAATTCACTGCCGCCACGAATGTCATCGTGTTCAAACGCATGAAGTTTTCGGTGTCGAACCCATCGTCCGTCCTGCATCGCGATGACATACGAGTTATGTAGGACGCCATCCTCGCCACGTTCGACCCATCCGGCTCCGATCGCGATCCCGTGCCTTGCGGATAGTTGGAGCAGTCTTTGGCTCGAAGGCCCTTGCGGAATTGGCTCGGCGAGTTGGGACAATCGATCTGACGGGAGGTTGCGAATGAACCAGTAACCTGTGATGCAACATTCCGGGAATACGACCAGTCTCGCCCCTGCCGCTGCCGCCCTTGAGGTCCATTGTTCCAACTTCTGAAAGTTCGCCTCCTTGTCGGCTGGCAGGCTTTCCATCTGAACCGAGGCAACGCGTAGGGATTTCATGGAGGCGACACTGCCTTTCAAGCACCGTCCTGAAAAGAGGTAAACGGTTCTTCCCACAACCCTGCGACGCATCTGATGTCTTCCCTGTACCCCCTCCCTCGTAATCGTCCCAATGGCAACACGCCGAGGTTACACCGCGGAGACGGGAAGGGCGCAGAGAAGAATTCTGATTCTGCTCCGAACTGCCTCTGCGGTGTCAGCCTGGAATCGTAATCGTCCCATCCGCGGCAAAAGCAATCGATGTCCCCAGATGCCTGTGGAAAACCTGCAGTTGAATCCGTCTTTGTCCTCATCTGGGCAAATTTGCGGATAACCCCTTTCCCCCTCGTAATCGTAATCGCTGCCGTCCTGTATCTGAACGGTGCCAGATGTCATAGACGCCTGTTCACGTCGGACGACTCCGCCTCGGGTGAATGTGCCCGGATGTCCTCCTTGGGATGTCCGAGTTTTCCTTTGCCAGGCTGGGGGATTCGCACTAAGCAACCTGCACCTATGAGCGATCCCAACTTGCCTGACCCAAGAGAGCAGATAAAAGAAGCTTGTTCCGAGGCGAGAAGATCGAAGCCATCAAGTTGTTTCGCGAAGCGATGTCATGTGGACTGGCGGAGGCAAAGGACGCGGTGGAACGAATGGAGACGGAGTTGCGTCAGAGTCATCCTGAACGATTCCAACGCCCTGTATCAAGGGGCTGCGGGAGCATGTTGTTGGCGGGTGGCATCGGGCTCATCATCATCGCCACGCTTTCCTACAGTCGGTTGTGAACACCGCTTTCGAAGACGCGGGCGTGTGTCGGCTTTGAGGTCGGTGATTTGCCAGGAGCTTACAATGTGCACATGAGGTCAGGTTTTTGTTTGCCTCTCCCGACTTTTTTGGCGATAGAAGCCGCACATGTTAGCCAAGGCGGGTTCAGCAGCGGTCATCGGCATTGACGCAGTGTCGATTGATGTGGAGGTGGATTGCTCAAATGTGGGCGAGGTGCGGAATGTCATCGTCGGTCTTCCCGACGCGGCCGTTCGCGAATCGTTCGATCGAGTTTTCTCCGCACTCACTCATTCTGGATTTCAACCTCCGTTGGGAAAAACCACCGTGAATCTTGCTCCGGCGGATTTGCGGAAGGCGGGACCGATCTTCGATCTCCCCATCGCTCTGGCCATGCTCCAGGCCACCGATCAGCTCGTCAGCGGGCGGATGCCGGACTTCCTGATTGTGGGCGAGCTTGCACTGACGGGAGCGCTCAGGCCGATCAAGGGAGCTCTGGCTGTTGCCTTGCGCGCGAGGGAAGAAGGTTGCAAGGGAGTCATTCTCCCGCCCGAGAACGCCGCCGAAGCTTCCGTGGTGGAGGGGGTGGATGCGATACCAGTCGGGTGTCTTCGCGATGCGGCGGCTTTTCTTGAGGGGTCCTTTCACATTGAACCTGTACGAAGGGATGTAACGTCGCTGTTCGAATGTTGGGAGAATGACGTGGATGATTTCTCCGAAGTGAAGGGGCAGGAATCGGTGAAACGTGCGCTGGAGATCGCGGCTGCGGGCGGACATAACGTTTTGCTCATCGGTCCGCCTGGAACCGGGAAATCCATGCTCGCCCGGCGCCTCCCTGGAATCCTGCCTCCGTTGACTTTACCCGAGGCACTCGAAACCACGCAGATACACAGCAGCGTTGGACTGCTTGGGAAGCATCAATCTCTGATCGTGCGGCGCCCCTTTCGTTCTCCACATCACACTGCCAGCGATGCCGGACTGTTGGGTGGCAGCATGAATCCGACTCCGGGAGAGATCTCGCTGGCTCACCATGGAGTCTTGTTCCTGGATGAACTGCCTGAGTTCAAACGTTCGGTGCTCGAGACCCTCCGCCAACCTTTGGAGGAAGGGCAGGTGACCATCTCCCGAGCTTCCGGAACGATGACCTTCCCTGCACAGTTCATGCTGGTGGCGGCGATGAATCCAACGCCCGATGGCAAGATGCGGGCTGAGTCCCGGAGTTCGCCACGCGCGATTCAATCCTATCTGGGTCGGGTGTCGGGTCCGCTGCTTGATCGGATGGATCTGCATGTGGAAGTACCCAGTCTTGCGTTTGATCATCTGGCCGGGCATGGGCCACCGGGTGAGAGTTCTGCGGCGATCCGGGAGCGGGTAATGGCTGCCCGGCAGATCCAATCCCGACGGTTTGTTTCGAGGCCCCGGGTCCGGTGCAACGCACGGATGGGAACGCGTGAGCTCAGGGCATACTGTTCACTGGACGAAGCCTCGACCGGAGTGATGAAGATGGCGATGTCGAATTTGCAGCTGAGCGCCAGGGGATATGATCGAATCCTGCGAGTGGCACGGACGATTGCAGATCTGGCGGAGGAGGAGCGACTTGCATCCGAGCATCTGCTGGAGGCCATACAACTTCGTTCGTTAGATCGCCAGATCTGGGGATAGAAGGTCAGCGGTCATTCCTGTTTCAAGGCAACCTGGAAGCAGGAATTTGAAGAGATCATGTAATCCTTGTCCATGACTCCTTAATAACCCTGTGACCGCCTGGAACGACCACGGTCCGACAGCTCCCCGGAGCAGGGACTTGTCCGCATCTGGTTACGCGCTCCCGCAACCTCGACTCGACGCAGGTGACCTATGATTCAAAGACTAAAGCAACTCATGTGGTTCGCCCTTCTGGCGGCTTCCAATAGTGCAGTCCTGCTGGCGGCCGACACGCAGCTCCCCGGCACCAACCAGATTCAGGGAGTGGTTCGGTTCACGAATACCGATCCGGACATTCTTGCCCGATTGGGACCTCCGGGTGACGAGGGGATGCGGAGCCTGGCCGTAATCGCCTACACCGATCCACCGGAGTTGCTTCAATCCACCAAGCTGGTCCAGCCGACCGACCCGCTCAGCCAGCCATACGACCTCACCGTCGCCGCGGATCACACCCCCCGGATCTTCAACCTCTATGCCTATCTCGTGCTGGATTCCGACCATGAGGAATACTGGACGGCTCCTGTGACCTCAGGACCCATCACCAGCAACCCGCCCCCTGCCTTGGTCAATCTGGAGGAGTGCGTCGCCCTCCTCGAACTCCGCTATCAGCGAGCTAATGGCACTCCCGTGGCAGCCGCGGGTGGACGTGCCCTTGTGTACGAGATCAGCCCGACCCCCGGTTTGCGTGCCTGCTATCTCACTCAACCCGCAGGTCGCGAGGCGAACTACGTCGTCGTCCCCAGCAATGTTGAACTGTCCATCGACGTGGAGGCGGACACGGGCTCCGACATTTATCTC
>VHDG01000297.1 GCA_016871475.1 Verrucomicrobiota bacterium | reverse complement strand
GAAATTGAGGGCCGTCCAGCCGCGAAATGTTCCGATCTCGAAAACCCTTGAGGGATTGATGCTGGCGGTGATGAGGGCGAGGTAAGCAAGCTCGTCAACCGGGGTGTAGATCCCCTCCCCCGGCAGATGTTCCAGGACGATAGGTCGGCCCAGGGAACAGTCCACGAGTGCCTCGATGGATGCAGCGGACCATCGATCGGTGCCGACCAGCCGCATATACTCCCTGAACACCGCCCCGGAGAAACGCCCCCAATTGGCGCGGTTACTCAGCAGCAGTTTCAGCGAGAGAATATTGAACGTCTCAAGCGCCCCACCGGCCAACCGAATCGCTTTGTTCGACCCCAGAAGCACGGTGGCTTTAGGGGACAGCCAGGAAACAAAAGCAAGCGACAGACTTCAAAAGGCTCCGAACATCATCGCCCGCTTCGCAACATCCGCACCATCACGTACCCGCAGAACACCACCACTGCCATCCGAACCGCGAACTGGCCTGTGGTGCTGCTGATCCAGGGGCTGGATATCAGGGAAATGGCATCTCGCACGATCGATTTGGCATCCTGCAGCGCATCCCAACTGTTCCAGCGACGAAACCGCCCCAGGTAAACCCCGATTGCACAAAGCACGGAAACGCCACCGGCGAAAAACCAGCCTCTCCACCATCCCCACCTTCGCTCCACAAGCTGATGCATCATCTCCAGGGAAAGCATCCCCACGGTGAACCCCGTCAGGGCAAACAGAACGATCTTCATCATGTCAGGCCAGTAATGGGGAAGGGATCGTCCCATCAAGTGGACCAGGTCTGTAAAGATGTAGGGGGCATTGGGAAGAAACAGCAGCCAGCAGAGGGCTGAGACCCAGAAACCAAACGTGTGATCCCTGCCCTTTTCGGAGAGTCGCACACAAGTCCAGGCGAAGAGCAGCGGCAGCCAGGCCAGGAAAAGGTTGAAGATAAGGTAGGTCTGCCTCCGTCGTTCGCCCCACGCAGACTCCAGCAGGACGATCGAGCAGGCAACCGCGCTGGCGAAAAGACAGGCGGTCGCAGCCCGGGCAAACCGCGCTCCCAACAATCGATCAAGCGCCGCGATCCAGGACTCGAAAGGCGCTGAAGATCCGCCCCCGCCGCCAACATGCTGCTCCGGCAGAGGGGAAGGCTTGTCAGTTTCTTTCATGGCCCTTCTGTGGTTCCAGTCACGGGTGCTCACCGTCCCCCCAGGTAGGCCGCCTTCACTTCCGGATCGTGCCTAAGCTGTGCACTGGGGCCTTCCAACTTCACGCGGCCAGTTTCCAACACGTAGGCATAGCTGGCCGCCTCCAGGGCCAGGTTGGCGTTCTGTTCCACCAGGAGGATCGTGATCCCATGCTCCCTGTTGATCTGAACGATCTTCTCGAAGATGGCCTTGATCAGCAGCGGAGCAATCCCCAGCGAAGGCTCATCCAGCATCAAGCACTTCGGGCTCCCCATCAACGCACGGCCGATCGCGAGCATCTGTTGTTCCCCTCCCGACAGCGTGCCGGCACTCTGCCGCAACCGCTCCTTAAGCCGGGGGAAAGTGGTGAAGACATAATCCATCTCCCGTTCCACCACCGAGTGATCCGTCTGCAGATAGGCCCCCATGCGCAGATTCTCCAGGACGGTGAGATTGGCGAAAACCATTCTTCCCTCCGGCACATGGCAGAGACCGTTTCGAACAATGGCATGAGGAGGAAGCCCGACCAGGCTCCGGCCCGCATAGGCAATGGATCCGGATCTGGGTTTGTGCAACGCCGAGATGGCGCGAAGCAAAGTCGTTTTCCCCGCACCGTTGGCCCCGATCAAACTGACGATCTGCCCGGCAGCCACTTTCAGACTCACGCCGTCCAGGGCATTGATGGCCCCATAATTGACCTTCAGTTCCTGCACCTGGAGCAAGGGCTCTGAGGAAGGCTGTGGAGGCTGCGAGAGGTCAGGTTGCATGGGATGCAGCGTCTTCGCCCAGGTAGGCCTCGATGACCTTGGGGTTTGAACGAACTTCAGCGGGCGTGCCTTCGGCGATCTTCACCCCGTAATCCAACACCGCGATCCGTTGCGAGATCCCCATGACCACCGGCATGTCGTGCTCCACCAGGAGTATGGCGATCTCAAACTTCTGCTGGATGAATTGAATCAAGCGCATCAGCTCCAGCTTCTCGGTCGGATTCATGCCCGCCGCAGGCTCGTCCAACAACAGCAGACGGGGCTGTGCAGCCAGCGCCCGGACAATCTCCAACCTCCGTTGATCGCCGTAAGGAAGGTTCTTGGAGAAAGTATGCCTCAACCGCGCAAGACCGAAGATCTCGAGCAGTTCCAGTGCACGCGCCTCGATTCGTTCCTCGGCATCGCGAAACGATTGACCCCTCCAGAGCGCGGAAAGGAAGCCCTGCCTCTCGTGCAACTGCAGAGCCGTCCGCACGTTGTCCAACACCGTCATGGACGCGAACAGCCGAATGTTCTGAAAGGTCCGCGCCACGCCGAGCCCTGTGATTTCAAAGGGCTTCAGGCCGGCGGAGTGCTGCCCGCAGAGTTGAATCCGGCCTTCGGTGGGCTGGTAAACACCCGTGATCATGTTGAACACGGTCGTCTTCCCTGCCCCGTTCGGTCCGATCAAACCCACCAGCTCACCTGGAGCCACATGCAAGTCCAGTTCGGAAACTGCCGTGAGCCCACCGAACCGGATGGTCACCGACTTCATTTCCATGAGTGGCTCAGACGAACTCATGAAGCTTTGACCCTCCGCTCCCCAAAACTGAACAAACCTTGTGGGCGCAAAATCATCAGGCCGATGATCAACAGCGAATAGATGATCATGCGAACCTCCGCAAACCCGCGCAGAAACTCGGGCAGGACCGTCAGCAGGACAGCGGCAGCCGCCACTCCCGCGGTTCGGCCCATCCCCCCAAGAATCACCATCACCACAATGTCGATGGACTTCATGAAATCGAAACCCGTCGGGCTTAGAAACTGCTTGTGATGGGCATAGAGCCCTCCGGCGATCCCTGCGAAGAACGCGCCCACCACGAACGCGACCACCTTGTAGCGCGTCGGGTTGATCCCCATCGCGCTCGAGGCCACCTCGTCATCGTGAACGGCGATGAACCCCCGGCCGTAGGTTGAATTCACAAGAGCCGCCACGGTGTAGATGGTCACAGCGGCGAACGCCCACACCCAGGCCAGCGTGGATAGCTTGGCGATGCCTTTGAGCCCGCTCGCCCCGCCCACGATCTCCATGTTCTGAAGCACCACGCGGATGATCTCCCCGAAGCCGAGCGTCACAATGGCAAGATAGTCCCCACGAAGCCGCAGCGAGGGGATCCCGACTCCCAGACCCGCCAGGGCTGCCGCCAATCCACCCACCAACAGGCTCGCACAGAACACCACCGGCTGAAGCCTCGGATCCACCAGGGGCAGGACGTGGATCGTGCACAGCGCGGACACGTAGGCGCCCGATGCCATGAACCCCGCGTGACCCAGGCTGAACTGGCCCGTGTGCCCGTTGATCAAATTCAGGCTGACGGCGAGGATCACAGCAATCCCCACGTCCAGGGCAACCCCGAGGTAATAGGAATTGAATCGATGCGAGAACGCCGAGATGACGATGGAGACCGCGATGGCGGCGAGGAGGAATCGTTTGGCACCCAGTCCGCTCATACCTTCTCGTGTTGAAGCTTGCCCAGCAGACCTGCGGGGCGGAAGAGGAGGATCAGAATCAGGATGGCGAACGCGATGCCATCCCTGTAGTTCGATACACCGGGAATGCCGCCGGCGAATGTCTCCAGGGCTCCCAGCAGCAAGCCCCCCAAGGCAGCCCCCGGGAGATTGCCGATTCCGCCCACCACGGCCGCGATGAAAGCCCTCAGCCCGGGCTGAATGCCCATCAAGGGTTCGATCGCGGGCGCTTTGAGCGCGTAGAGAATGCCGGCCACCGCTGCCAGGGCGGAGCCGACTGCAAAAGTGAGCGAGATGATCCTGCTGACATTGATGCCCATGAGCGCTGCCGCGTGGTGATTGAACGCCACAGCACGCATTGCCGCCCCGACCTTCGTTCGCTGCACCATGAACCAAAGCGCCCCCAGAAGAACGAGCGTTGAACCCAGCACAACCATGTCGTTGGTGCTGATAGTCAGCCCTTGAAGGTGGTAGTCCGCAGCGGGAAACAGCTTGGGGAACGCCTTGGGGTTCGGTCCGAAAACCGCGGGATGCTGACATCCGAACTCAATCAGCAACGACACCCCGATGGCGGTGATCAGCACGGTCAGCTTGGGACGATCCCGCAGCGGACGATAGGCGAGATACTCGATCAGCATTCCGATCGCCGCACAGATCAAGGCCGAGAGCAAAATGACAGAGATCGCTCCCAGCACAGATTCCGCGCCAAAAATCGCCTGCGCCTTCGGAGCCAGAAAGAAGGCGGCAAAGGCTCCAAGCATCAGAATATCGCTGTGAGCAAAGTTAATGAACCTGAGCACGCCATAGACCATGGTGTAACCGATGGCGATCAAGGCATAGATCGAGCCCAAGGCCAGTCCATTGACAACTTGCTGCAGAAACTCGCTCACTGTTGCCTTAGGGGCTGATCGTTTCCAGATACTTGAACTTGCCGTCCTTCACCTGAAGAATCACCGCAGACTTGGTGGCGTCACGATTCTCATTGATGGTGATCATCCCGGTGACAGCCCCAAATTCTTTCGTCTTCGCCAACGCATCACGCAGGGCCTTCGGCTCGGTGCCCCCTACCCGCTTGATGGCATCCACGAGGATCATCACCGAGTCATAGCCCAACGCAGCCATCGCATCCGGCGACTTGCCCTTGTAAGCCTGCTGATACGCGGCAACGAATTCCTTCCCCCGATCCGAACCCGCATCGGGCGAGTAGTGGGTGGAAAAATAATGCCCCTCCACCGCAGCCCCACCGATCACCGACAACTGGTCCGATTCCCATCCATCTCCCCCGAAGAATGGAACGTTCAGCCCAAGCTGCCGCGCCTGAATGCAAATCAAGGCCGCATCCGTGTAGTAGCAGGGCAGGAAAACCGCGTCCGGCGTCGCACCTTTGATCGTGGTCAACTGAGCCTTGAAATCCTTGTCGCCTCCGTTGAAATCCAGCTCCACCGCGATCTCACCCCCCGACTTGATGAAGCCTTCCTTGAAATACTTCGCCAGTCCCTTGCTGTAGTCGCTCTTCACGTCCGTGAACACAGCGACCTTCTTCGCCTTGAGCGTCTTGGTGGCAAAGTTGGCCATGACCGTCCCTTGAAAAGGATCGATGAAACAGACGCGGAATATAAAGTCGCCCGTCTCCGTGACCTTGGGATTGGTCGAGCTCGGCGAGATCATCGGGATGCTGGCCTGCTGGCAGATCGGAGCCGCTTCCAGCGAACGAGAGCTGGCGACCTCACCCAGGATCGCAATCGCCCCCTCACGCGCGATCAGTTTGTTGACCACCGTCGCTGATTCGCCGGCCTTGGATTGCGTGTCCTCTGTCAAAAGTCGCAGCTTGCGACCCAACACACCGCCGGCCGCATTGACCTCGTTCACCGCAAGAAGGGTGCCCTCGTGGGATGAAACCCCGAAGGTGGCTTCCTTGCCGGTGAGCGAAGCGAATTCGCCGACGATGATG
>VHDG01000296.1 GCA_016871475.1 Verrucomicrobiota bacterium | reverse complement strand
CGAGGTTCACCGGCTGAGCCATCCGGCCACAATGCCCGAGCGCACCAAGCCAAAGCCTGAGTAACGACGGCACCGGTTCTTCTCCTTAGCTGCCTTCCCCTCCGTTCCCACAACCCAGAACCCACAATCCGCAACCGCTTCTCAGCCCCCAAAGGCTGCTTCCCCGTGAGCGGCAGCTTCGTTACGCTAGCGGCCATCGTGACTGTTCCCTTGCGCATCCTGAGTCTGCTCCTCGGCCTGTTCCTAGCTGGCCTGGTGAGCGTACCTGGCTGGGCGAGTGTGCGCCCAGAAAACCGCGTTTGGTTTTTTTTCCGACTTCCTCCAAATCCGCTCCGTATCTTCTCAAGGCGAATCATCCACTCGGTGGCCCAAAAGCAAAGTTCTTCAAAAGCGTGTTGGGATTTGACCCAAGCAACTTTGAAGCCCTCGCCAGGCGGATTGCCTTCGACGCCGGGAAAGCGACAGTTACTCAACTGACTCAGCACGGCCAGAAGTATGAGCAATTTATCAGCATCACTGGTGCGACCGGTCGAGTGATTGAAGTGCCCTTCATCTGGATTAAGAACAACGATGGTGTTGTCCGACTGGTCACCGCCATTCCCAACACTCCTTGAGGCTCAAGGCATGTTTCACGAATACGACGTCGTTGAGTTGACAAAGGCTTTGAGCGAATCGCTGAGGGTTGGGACTCGTGGTGCAATCGTGATGGTGTATCCGGGTGCGCAGCCCGAATACGAAGTCGAGTTTGTGGACGAGCTTGGCCAAACTATTGCGGTGTGCACTGTTTCACCTGACAAAATCAGGTTAACTACAGACGCGGCGCAGTGACGCTGGTGTCCCGCCGGCGCAGCTACTTCGTGGCACTCCAAGGACCCCCTTTGATCCAGTGTGACTTTCGGAATGAGCTGCTTTGAAAGAACGGCTCCAGAAAAACACGAAGAGTCCCGATAACCCTGACGAACGGAATCTTTTGCTCTTGCTCTGAGCGCCGGAGAAACGCGCTCCACATTCCCTCGGTACCTGAGGCGAAGGAATCGGTGAGGGCTACCGGCAGGGTGGAAGGCAGGGGAGTTTTGCGACGCTCAAACGTCCGCTCGACAGCGAGAAGCAATCGGCCTCCATCAAAATCGAACGCGGCGCTCAGATAAAAGAGGTCAAAGAAATCTTTCATTCGCGTATTACGCTCGCCGCGCACCACCAACGCGTGAAATTTCTCAGCGACGACCGTTTCCACTGGATACACCCGGATGCGTGGGGACGGGAAATCGAGAAGAGCGGGGAAATCCACCAAGGTGGGCTTTGGGGTCACCTGATCGCCAAAGCCCACGTCGACGTTGATCACGATTCGTGCAGCTTCGAGTCGAGCGTTTATCTTCACGCTCACACCCCCGTATTCTTGAAGAGCGGTTATCGGCTGCGCCTTAACGCTCTCGAAGGTGAGCCCATCATCGACGACTGCTTTGGCGCATACCTCTTCAAAAACACGCGTCAAGGCCTCAATGGAGTTTTCTCCAAACCCGAGCAGGTCCAGATCGCGCGTCTCTCGATGCTGAACTCCCTACCAAATGACAAAGAGCATCGCGCCTTTCAAAATGAATTTGTCCCTGTGCTTGGACTCCGCCAGGCGGTAGAGCACTCGCTCAATCCCGTATTGCACAAGGACGCGGTTAAACGCTACGCCACGCGTTTTGGCGAGGTTCATGAGGCGCTGGCGGACAGAGGCTGCGACGTTCTTCATCGGAGTGTTGCCAGATACGGCTTCATCACATTTTCCATTCTGGCGAGCGCCGCAAAGTGAGCCACCTCATCTAGATTGAGCCGCTTTTGCGACCAGGCGTCGATGAGGGCCTCGAGGGCGATATCCAGGCCGAGTTTGTTTCGATACTTGAAGCAGTCGACGACCGTTCGGGCGATACTCGTGATCTTTACCGCAACGCCCTCGATGGCGTGAAGCTTCACACCATCGACAAGACCAGGCCCTGAGAAGCGCACCACCTCGATCGGCGGATAATCGACGCTCGGGTATCGGGCCTTGCGATCGACCGCAATCCAGACACTTGAAGGGTTTTGCGTGGTGATCTCGTGAAACGCGAGAGCTGACAGTAGGCAGACTACACCATTGGGCACGCGAGTTGAGACCTCAGCCAGGCTGCGATGCTCCGAGACCTCCTGAGCCGTTAGCCCGTAGAGTCCTCGCCCAGACCGATATAGGATGCCCTCCGAGAGGAGTTCAGCACAGGCGGCACGAGGAATACCCAGAGACGCAAAGTCTCTCGAGCGCAGCACGCCGACTTTGGAGAAAGCAGCGATGAGGTTTTTGCGAATCTCGGCACCCATGGCCATACTATACAATATGTCGGCAGATATTTTCAATAGCCTACACTATTGTTTTAGCCACCTCGGCCCCCTCCTTCCAGCGGATACGATCCATAGGACGTTATGCGCATAGGAATTTTCAGAGCGGAGTTGGATTCTTCTCTGCGCTCTTCCCTCCTCTGCCGTGTAACCTCGGGGCCCCCACCCACAACTTCGGGATGCACTTACCCAGATTGCGGAGGGATCCGACTTTGACCTGGAGCCGGCTTTCGTGATAAGCCCGGGCATCTCATGGATCTCACGGACCTTACCTGGCCTCAAGTCGCCCAGCTCTCCAAGGACACTCCTGTCATTTTCCCCATCGCTGCGCTCGAGCAACATGGTCACCACCTGCCCTTGTTCACAGACAGCTTCCTGCTGGGTGAAGTCGTGCGTCGCGCCAAGCTCAAGCTTTCGGGGAAAGCTCTCTTCGCTCCGCTCATGTGGCTGGGAAATTCAGATCACCATCTGGATTATGCGGGGACTTTGTCAGCAGCACCGCGCGCTTACCTGGATGTGTTGAATGGGTTGGCGGAGAATTTTCTTTATCACGGGTTTCGCAGGTTGATCTTCCTCAATGGTCACGGGGGTAATGATGTCCCGGGTCGCCAGGCAGTTTTTGAGCTCCGACAACGACACCGAAGCCGGGCCGACTTGCTTCTCTTGATGGCCACCTACTGGTCTCTGGGATCGCGGCCTTGGGAGATGGATCCCACGCTGGTTCAACGGGAGATGGGGCACGCGTGCGAGTGGGAGACGTCCATGATGCTTCGCATCCATCCGACGCTCGTCGGGGATTACGCAGGTGCGGCTGTGGTGGAACCTGGGACTCCGTTCACTCCTGCATCGCGAGGGTGGATCACGCGGGATCGGAGTGTTCCTGGCCATATCGGACAACCTGCACTCGCCAGCGCGGCAAAGGGTGAGGTTCTTTTTCAATCCTTCTCAGGCGATGTGGTTGAACTGGTTGAAAGGGTGATTCGTTGGGATGGCAGTTCCTGGAACGGCTGACGATGAGTGCCATTCCGAGCTCCAATCCCGTGTCGAGACCCCCTTCTTGGAAGTGGGTGATTTGTGGCTTGTTGATGCTGGCTTCCGCCATCAACTACATGGATCGCCAAACGCTGGCAAATGCCTCGGTGCGGATCACGCGGGAATTCGGGCTCAACCACGCGCAATACGGAAATGTGGAAGCGGTGTTCGGATACGCCTTCGCGCTTGGCTCGCTGGTGTTCGGGTGGATGGCAGATCGTTACTCCCTTCGAATCCTTTACGCTGCGGTGCTCGCACTTTGGTCCATAGCCGGTGCGTTGGCGGGCTTCACCGAGACTTATGATCAGCTGCTTTGGTGTCGAGCCTTGCTGGGCTTTTTTGAAGCAGGTCACTGGCCGTGTGCCGTTCGTGTGACCCGGGCGATTCTGGATGACCGTCAACGGTCCATGGGCAATGGACTTCTGCAAAGCGGAGCGTCCTTGGGGGCCATCGTCACACCGCTGATCATGCAAGCGCTCATGACCACGGACGCAGGCGGGTGGCGGAACGCGTTCGTAGTGGTTGGATGTGCGGGGTTGTTGTGGCTCGTGCCTTGGTTTCTTCTGCTCAAGGACTCAGATCTGACAGCTTCCCAGGACGTCTCTGCTGCCGGGCCTCGAAACGGACCCAGCCTGATGAGCATCGTGTTCAGCCGGCGCATGGCGATCATCTTTTTTGTCATCGCCTGCATCAATACCACCTGGCAGGTGTTGCGAGCGTGGCTTCCGAAGATTCTTCAGGAGGGCAGGGGATACACCGAAGCCCAGTCGCTCTACTACAACGCTTTTTGGTTCGGAGCTACAGACGTGGGGTGTCTCGCGGCTGGGGCAATGGCGGTCTGGTTGTCTCGTGGAAAATGGACACCTCATACAGCACGGGTGGCTGTGTTCGTGGGTTGTGCCTTCCTTTGTGCTTTTTGTGCATTAACTCCGTTTTTGTCGAAAGGCTGGCTGCTGCTGGTGGTGCTTGCTCTAGCAGGGGCTGGATCGCTTGGCGTCTTTCCGCTGTATCACGCCTTCACGCAGGATATCTCCGCCACTCATCAGGGACGTATCACCGGGATCGCAGGGGTCTTCGCCTGGATCGCACCGGCTCAGGCTCAGAAACTTTTCGGAACGTTGGCTGATCGCACTGGCTCCTTCGACCTGGGTTTGGCGGCGGCGGGTTTCCTGCCCCTCATCGCTGCCCTTCCTCTTGCCTTGTTCTGGGGAAAACGTTCCACTTCGTCCCATCCCGAATCATGAAACCTCTCTCGACACGCCGAAACTTTCTCAAGCTCGCCGCAATGACAGCCGCCGCGGGTCCCGTGCTGAGCCATGCAGCTTCACCCAGTTCCAAACGCAAGAGGATCGCGTTGATCGCCACCGAGATGCGCCTTCACTCGCATGGGCAGCATTTCATCGATCGATTTTTGCTGGGTTACCAATGGCGGGGCGTCTGGAGGAAGCCCGACGTGGACCTGGTATCGCTCTATATCGATCAGTTTCCGGCGAAGGACCTGGCCCGGGCGGCTTCGAAGCGTTACGGGGTACCCATCTTTCCAACCGTCTCTGAAGCCCTGACGCTGGGTACATCGAAGCTCGCCGTGGATGGAGTGGTGATCATTGCCGAACACGGAGACTATCCACGGAACGAGAAAGGTCAGACGCTCTACCCGCGCTACAAGTTTTTCAAAGAGTGCGTCAGGGTATTCGAGTCCAGCGGTCGAAGTGTTCCTATTTTCAATGACAAGCATCTGTCCACCCAGTGGCACGAATGCGTGGAGATGGTGGAGGATTCACGTCGTCTCGGGTTTCCTTTTCAGGCGGGTTCGTCCCTTCCAGTCACTCGTCGTTTACCCGCCATTGACCTGCCGCATGGCTGGCCTTTGTCAGAAAGCGTGTGCGCAGCCTATGGAGGAATGGACAGTTACGATATCCATGGGTTGGAGACGGCGCAGTGCATGTCGGAGAGAAGGCGGGGCGGGGAAACGGGCATTCGTCGAGTGCTGGCCCTGCGTGGGGCAGCCATGTGGGAACACGTTGCAGGACGAGAAACCACCCGAGCCTTGCTTGAGTCAGCGTTGACCCGGAGCCACAACCTGCCGGTGGTGGATGGTTATCCAAGCAATGTCGTGAACTTCGAGTGGGCCAGGAGCGTGTTTCCCGATGGATGGGCTTATTTCATCGATCATCGGGATGGTTTTCGCACGACGCTTTTCATGCTGCCGATTCGTGACTTCAACTACGCGGGGATGAACGCCAGGACA
>VHDG01000295.1 GCA_016871475.1 Verrucomicrobiota bacterium | reverse complement strand
CGCTGGGTACCCTGACTCCGTCGTGACAGAGAAGAACCGAAGGAGAGTGAGATGAGCCCCCCCCTGGGAGCGCTGGCATCAGGCCATGCGGAACCCAGAGCCCGGCGAAACGCCAGCGCTCCCAGGGAGGGATGCGATCCCCTGCGGTGGCGATACTGGTTGCCTAGACCAAGGTCCCCTCGCAATCGAACAACCGGGAACCAAGAACCAGGAACCAACAAAGACGAGAGGTCGATTACGATTACGATTACGATTACGAGGTGGCGGGAAGGGAGGGCAGCAGGCTACACGTATCTTGCCAACTCCCCATTGATCCAGCAGGTTGCCTTCAAAGACGGGACAACGACCCGCATGACGACGACCAAGAGCTACGATTATCTCAATCGCCTTCTGTCGATCTCCTCGATGACAGGAAGCACGAACGTGTCGTCGCATGCCTACATCTACAACGACGCCAACCAACGAACTCGAACGCAACTGGGCGATGGATCCTACTGGATCTATGAATATGACAAGCTCGGGCAGGACAAGGACATGTTGAAGGAGCGATCAAGGTGAAAGACCTCGGAGAGAGGTGTTGCTTGGCAAAATAGATGAGGGTCGCAACTACAAATCGAATGCACACGATGCTTATTGTTCTCACCGGTGTATTCGCAGCCGTGGCCCTGATGGGAACACCAACCGTCCTCTATTGGGCGGTTGTGTGGGCAAAATACGACGGCTATCGAGTCGCAACTTTTCAAGTTCAAGACACGCTGCTTTCGAATCCGCAACGTGGGTTCAAGCGGTTCTGGATTCTGCATGGTCACATCGAAGGCCGAAGTGAGAAGCTTTCAGTTCCATGGAAATCCAGTGTCAATCAATCACCACTCTTCATCGGCGATTCAGTTCAAGTGCGCTACAATTCTGAAGCCCCAACTATTGGTTTAGCAGGGCGAAATGTGAGAACCATCACTCTGGACGAGTATTCGGCTGCGGGACGCAACCTGGCCGTGTCTGCTGCTGGCTTTTTTGGGCCGGTGGTTGCTGTCGCCTTGCTGTGGTTCGTGCGCCGCCTCCGGCGTGGTTCTTTGAATGCCGCCAACAGCCTCGAGAAAAATTAGCTTAAACTCGCGTCTCGTGGTCTTAAGGATGGGGTCCACCTCAGGGTTCTACGTTGTGATCGGGTTGGCGACTGCGTTGAGCCACGTCGTGGGAGTCGGAGCTATCTGGGGCGGAGCCCTCATTACTCAGGGAATCTTAAGTCTCCAAACCGAAAAGCCGACCGATGGTCAGATCTCGTCTACCTAATATTGGAGAATGTGTGGGCGCAGGTTTGCGCATCGAATGCACATTGTAAGGTCAGCTTTCTGTAGCGGTGACGAGTATGGGAGTTGCTCTGGCTCGCGTTTCTTAGATGCGTGATGGCAAGGGAAGCACGGATCTCATTCCTTCGCGACCGCCTCAACGATGATCTTCGCAATAACCAAGTCGATGGGATCGACGTTAGCGTAGCGAGTGAGGATGGAGCGAAGGGCGAGGAGGTTCCCATCGCGGAGGCGCTCATTTCCTCTTTCTCGACGGCCATTTTGCGCACTTCAAGGCAGGCGAGTATTGGGACCTTGGGCGTGGCAAGGGGATCACAAACAACCCGGCCGTGCGCTGGGTTCCCTGACTCCGTCGTGACAGAGAAGAACCGAAGGAGAGTGAGATGAGCCCCCCCTGGGAGCGCTGGCATCCTGCCGGCATCATCAGGCCATGCGGAACCCAGAGCCCGGCGAGACGCCAGTGCTCCCAGGGAGGATTGCGATCCCCTCCAGTAGCGATACTACGAACCACGAACCACGAACAAGGAACCTAGAACCAAGAACCAAGATTGCTTGCCTGCCGGGCGGGTCGGCGTAATACAGACGGCCATGATCCAACAAACACCGAACACGATCTCACGTCGGGCCTTTCATCGCAGGCTGCTCAATGGGGGAGCCTTGCTCGCTTCGACGATATCAGGCTTCCCAAGTCTGAATGCTGCCGGAGCATCGACACGACTTCGTGTTGGGATCGTGGGTTTGGGTCGTGGGATGGCTCATCTCCAGGCCTTGCTCGCAGCGAGCGATGTCGAGGTGGCCTACTTGTGCGATGTGGACAAGCGGCGTCTTGGATCAGCCATTCAAACCGCGACGCAGCGATCGACAAAGCCGGCTCCTCGTGGAGTGCAGGACATGCGGCAGATCCTGGACGACAGAGAAGTGGACGCGGTATTCCTGGCGACACCCAATCACTGGCATGCGCCGGGGGCGATCCTGGCCTGTCAGTCCGGGAAGCATGTGTATGTGGAGAAACCAGGGAGCCATAATTGTCAGGAGGCGGAGTGGCTGGTGGCAGCGGCCAGGGCACATCGCAGAGTGGTGCAGATGGGGAATCAACGTCGGACCTGGCCCGCGATCCGGGAGGGCATCCAACGATTGCAGGAGGGAATCATCGGACCGGTCAGGGCTGCGCGCTGCTGGTACAATGCGGCACGGCCTTCGATGGGTCGCGGCAGGACTGTCGAACCTCCAGCCGAACTTGATTACGAACTGTGGCAGGGGCCTGCCCCACGGATGCCCTATGTTGACAATCTGGTTCACTACAACTGGCACTGGCGGTGGCATTGGGGCGGCGGGGAGCTTGCGAACAACGGGGTGCACGGGCTTGACCTTGCACGCTGGGGCCTGGGGGTTGGACTGCCTTCCTTCGTCACCTTCAGCGGGGGACGTCTCCACTTTCAAGACGACCAAACCACGCCGGATACGGGGGCTGCGACGTTCGAGTATCCGGGGAAGTTCATTTCGTGGGATGTGAGCAGCTGTCATCCACGGAAATCGGATCAGCCGGGCTTTGTCCACTTTTATGGAGATGGAGGTGTGCTGGAGATCGGCACGGGGGCGGGGTACGTCGTGAAGGATCTGAACGGCAAGGAAATCGAGAGGAAGACCGGACCCGGGGGAGAGTCGGAGCACATCGCGAACTTTCTGGATGCGATTCGTGGGCGAGCGGCGCTGAATTCAGACATCGCAGAAGGACAGGACAGCGCCATGCTTTGTCACCTGGGCAACATCGCATATCGGAGTCGTTCGGCGCTGACAGTGGATGCCAAACGGCGATCGATCGTTGGCAACCGGCCTGCAGCTCAGCTCTGGGGTCGTGACTATGCCAACGGATGGCACCGCACGCTGCGCGCCGCCACACAAGTCGCCAGGACCGTATGAACCTCATGTGCATCTGAGGAGGCTCCTTGAAGCCTGGTCAAGGGACGGGGTGTGAGTTGAGGTTTCGAGTCCTCGGGTTGCTTCGCGCTTTTTTCGTTGTCGCAGCAGGGATAAGTGGGTTTCTTCTCCGGCGACATCATGGCTGATTTCTTTCCGCCCTCTTAGCATGAAGACCCTGCATTGGCACATTCTCCGCCAGGTGCTTGAGAGCTTATGCATGACGGTGCTCGTCTTTGTCTTCGTTCTGATGCTCGGCGAGTCCTTGAAGGAGATCCTTGCGCTGCTGGTAAACGGTCAGATCAATCTGGCCGTTGTTGCCAAGGCCTTCGCTCTGCTTGTGCCTTACGTTCTGGTCTTCGCTCTCCCAATGGGGCTTCTGACCTCCACGCTCCTGGTCTTCGGACGCATGAGCTCTGATCAGGAGATAACCGCCGCCCGTGCATGTGGCATCAGCCTGGCTTCGCTCGCCACACCCGTCGTGGGCCTGGGAGTTGTCTGCGCGCTGCTCTCCGCGTTCATCAACATGAAGCTCGCGCCTGAATGCCGTGCCGCGTATCGGTCGCTGCTGTTCCAGGCGCGAGCTGCGCGTGCTTCGGCGTTTATTCCGGAGAAGACTTTTATCACGGAGTTGCCGGGCTACATCCTCTATGCGGGTTCGGTCGAAGGCCTGCAGATGAAGGAAGTGATTGCCTACCAACTGGACGATGCAGGACGAAAGAAGAACTACCTCAGGGCGGAGGAAGGCTTCATCGAGTTGAATCCTTCCCAGCGAACGGCCTCGCTCACCCTCAAACAGGGCTGGCAGTTCCTGAACGAGGCCGGACTTGAACCCTCGTGGCATTCGTTCGGAGAGCTCCAGCTCCCGCCCTTCGATCTGCCCTCGCAGGTTTCCGACAAGCCAAGCGTGAACAATATGAGCTTCATGCAACTGCGTCAGACGCTGCGGGAGGTTCAGGAGCGTTTGATGAGTGCATCCGAGATCGGGAAGACCGGGTCCGCTGAACTCCGATCCCGATTGGAGGAGGTTCAAGCTGCTGCCTCCGTGCTTGAGGAGCCCATCCGTGTTCAGATGCATCGGCAGGCATCCTTTTCTTGCGCCAGCATCGGCTTCGCCCTGGTGGGAATCCCGCTCGCGATTCGTGCGCACCGGCGTGAAACAAGCATCGGCTTTGCCCTCGCGATCGTCCTGGTGATCATCTACTACAGCTTCTTCATCCTCGCGTTCTCCCTGGAGACCAGGCCTGAGCTGTTCCCGCATCTTCTCCTTTGGACGCCCAACTTTCTGTTTCAGCTGGTTGGCGGCTGGCTGCTTTGGAAGGTCAACAGCCGCTAGTGCAGTCTCCTTCGCACAGGAGGACAGTGGGTTCTTATCTCGGGATCCGCACGGGGGAGAGCCGCCAGAGCTTTCTCAGGACAGGACCTCGTGAATGACGTGTCCATGCACGTCGGTAAGTCTTCGGTTTGCACCGCCGGATCTCACGCTCAGGGTTTCGTGGTTCAAGCCCAGCAAATGCAGGACTGTGGCGTGGAAGTCGTAGTTGGTGGCAGCGTTGACGCTGGCCTTCCAGGACCATTCATCGCTCTCTCCGTAAGCCACACCGGGACGGACTCCCGCTCCAGCCATCCAACCCACAAAGGTGCCGCCGTTGTGATCCCGGCCCTCACCGCCCTGGCTGAAAGGCATTCTTCCGAACTCCGTGTTCCACAACAGCAGTGTGTCCTCCAGCAAGCCTCTCGATTTGAGATCAAGCAGCAAGGCGGCTGTCGGGCGGTCTGTTGAAGCGCACATGGGGGGTAGTTCCTTTACGATACTGCCGTGGTTGTCCCAGTTGCCCGTAGGGCCGCCGGCGCCGCTCCAGACCTGCACGAACCGCACCCCGCGCTCCACCAAACGTCGGGCGATCAGGCATCGACGCCCGAAATCGTCGGTGTGCTTCTCACCCACGCCGTACAGCCGCCTTGTTGCTTCCGTTTCCGTCGAGAGGTCGAATGCCTCCGGAGCGCTCAACTGCATCCGGGCGGCCAACTCGTAAGAGCGAATCCGGCTCTCGAGCCTGGGATCCTGGTCACGTGCTACGGCGTTTTCGGCATTGAAATTGCGGAGCAACTCCAGGCCTTCGCGACTGGCTCTGTTCTGGATGTAGGTTGCGGACGCCGGAGGAGCCAGGTCGCTGAGTGGCGTGGCGGCGGAGGTTTGGATGATCGTGCCCTGGTGCTGTGTGGGCAGAAAGCCGCTGGAGAAGTTACCCTTCTGATTGTACGGAAGCCCCTTCGGATCGGGCAGAACAACAAAGGCCGGGAGATCATCCGAAATCCGTCCGAGGCCATAGCTGACCCATGCTCCGAAGCATGGAAAACCCGGCAGCAGGAAGCCCGTGTTCATCAGGTAGCTCCCAGGTCCATGGACGTT
>VHDG01000294.1 GCA_016871475.1 Verrucomicrobiota bacterium | reverse complement strand
CAAAAACCCCAATCAGTCATGAAACCAAAAATACATCGAACCAGACCCATGCTTGTCGCAGCCCTATGTCTCGCGACTGGAGCCACCGCCGGCACCCTGCAGGAAGGACTTGTCACGCACTTCGCGTTTGACGGGAACTTCACTGACTCCGTTGGAAACATCACCCCGACGCCGGTTGGCGACGCGAACACCGACGCCGCCGGAAAGATCGGAAGTGGGGCTTTGAAATTCTGGACCTACAAGCAGGCCGGGGAGGTTCCCGAGGGCCAGCAGCAATTCAATTATCTGGCGCTCCTTCCAGCGGAAGGCGGGTCGGATCCCAACGGGGTTCTTGCCCTGGGCACCGACGTCAGCTTCTCGGTCTCGTTTTGGGTCCGGTTCAACTCATGGAGTGGGGACCCTTCCTTTTTTGGAAACAAGAACTGGAACAGCGGCGGAAACACCGGATTCGTGATCGCCACCGCCGGAGACGGCCGGCTTCAGTGGAATTACAGGGAGGCCGGGGGCGGGCGCAAAGATTATGACGGCCCTGGCGGAACCCTGAGCGGGGGACGCTGGCATCTGGTGGTCTGGACTGTGGATCGCGGCGGCAGGGCAACAAGCTACCTAGACGGAGTTCAGGTGGATTCCCGAGCCGTGGCGACATTGAACGCGGAACAGAATTGGACTCCGCTTTCCGTCGAGCCGGCCGGGTTGGGATTGAACATCGGTCAGGATGGTACTGGTTCCTACACCGACGGCGGCGGGGTCGGAATCCTGGATGGGGAACTTGATGATTTTGGTTTTTGGAACCGCGTCATCTCGGCCAGCGAGGTCGGTCGAATTTTCTCCGGCGGGTTGGCTGGCGTGAACTTGAGCGCGATTGCGGATCCCAAGGCGCCGTCTGTGGGAGCTATTTCACCGGCTGAAGGAGCGCTAAACAGCAACCCCAACGGCGCTTTTTCGGCCACGATTGAGAATGCTGGAACGGCCCTGGACCCTGCATCAGTGCGTCTGTTCCTCGATGGCAATCTTGTCCCACACACCCTGACACCTGCCGGCGCCGACAAGACCCAGGTCACCTACAAGCCCGCTTCGGTGCTCGCACCCGCGTCGGTTCACAAATACAGGCTGGAATTCAAGGACAACGGATCGCCGGTTGCGAGCAAGAGCACGGAAGTGAACTTCACCATCGCCAACTACACGGACATCCAGTTGCCTGCCCCGTTGTACCTGGAGACCTTCGACAATACGCCGGAGGGGGAGATTCCCGAGGGCTGGACCCGGCAGAACTACACGACTGGACCTACCGATAACTTCGACCTGGATAACCCCAACTCCTCTTCGTATCTCGATTGGGTGGTGTTGACCAAGGAACGGTTTGCGCGTGTGTTCGATAACCGACGTTTGAACGTGGCGCCCTGGCAGGTGGTGAACGGGCAGGTGCTGGACACGCTGATCAATGGCAGTCTTTGCTACGGCGAGTCCGACAACCGCGGCGGGAACCAATACCAGCTGCTGTTCAGCAAGGACTTCGACCTTACGGGGAAAACCGACATCTATCTGTCCTTCCGCAACATCTATGAACAGAACCAGGACAGCCTTGGCGGGGTTGAATACTCCATCGACGAGGGTGCGACCTGGCAGCCGCTGCTCTATATGGTGGATGGGCCGGACATCAACCGTACGGAGACGGGGGACATTGATCCCGTCGCAACGATGACCACCCCGCGGGGTGATGCCGCGAAGTACACGAACCCGGACACGGGTGAAACCACCGACGGCCGTTGGGGAAGCTTCATCGGTGTGACCGAGGATCGTTATCCGACTCTGGCTCCCTTCATCAGTGCACGCATCAACGACAATGCTGTTGAGGGCAAGCGCGTGGAAGTGTTGCGCATGCCGCTCGCTGACAATCAGCCCAAGGTCCGGCTGCGGTTTGCGCACTCTGGAACCGGTAGCTGGTATTTCGGGATCGACGACGTGGGACTCTACAGTTTTGCGCCCACGGCTCTGCCGAGCATTAGCATCAGCGCGTCGGGTGTGATCACCTTCAGCGGCGGGCGTCTGCAAAGCGCGCCCTCCGTGAATGGGCCTTGGACCGATGTCAACGTCGCCACCAGCCCTTACACGCCTGAACGTTCCGGTGCCGCCGGTTACTTCCGCGGTATTCGCTGAGCCTGCGGGCCCCAAGCCCGACGAAATCAACCTCTCAACCCCGGCGGTGTTCGCATCGCCGGGGTTTTCTTGTGCCCTGCGCTAGGTTTACGCTGCATAGAACTTCGCGACTTTGCGCACGGCTCGGGCGGCGCTCTCGATATAGGCTTCGTTCATTCCTTCGTGAATGGTGATGCGTATACCGGTTTTCAAAATGGCCTCAGCTTCAGGACAACTCGCTTTGGAATAATCCATCGTCGTCAGCCCGAACTCGCGCACGGGCCAGCGGCCGGCAAAGAATCCGTGCTGCTGGAACACCGGATTGCCATAAAGCGGGACCGGGATGTAGCCGGGGGAACACTCCACGCCCTCCGCCGCCAGGGCCTTGGCAAATTCATCGCGTGTCGCGCGCAGTCGATCCGACTGGATTCGAAAGAAGTAAAACCAGTAACCGCAGCGGTCGTCCGTATGCACTTGATGCGGCGTGATACCGGGTGTGCCGGCAATTCCTTGCGTCAGGAGATTTCCCAGGCGCGCGCCTTGGGATGATGAGTTCCGCAGGGCAGGGGGGACGGGCGATATGGAGAAAGAATTACAGGACCGCAGTGCGCGGCGGTCCATTCGGTGTTCACGGGTCATGAATCCGCACCCGATTGAATCGTATCAAGAACCCGTTGGTCGCCCGCTTGGGAGGAGAACAGACTTGAGGCTTGAGGCTGTAGGCTGCAGGCGACGAAGAAGAGCTTCTCCAAATCTCATCTGCGGAGCCCCGAATCTGCGAGAATATTCTTCGGGTGGGCGGCGGGACCTGGTCGCGTGGAACATTCTCACCGAGATGATTTCCCACAGATTCAGGGCTCCACAGATAGAGGCTGAGAGGGGCGACGCGGCCTTTGCTGTCGAGTTCGATGTTGTAATGGAGAATCATCCCCAGCCTTCCAAGAAGCGTCCTCGGGGCAGGGGGCGTGTTCTCTTCAGGACAATTCTCGACCAGTGCTCGACAAACATGGGGCAGCGGAGCGAATGGATTGCTTCCAGACTGCGCCATGAAAACCTCAATTCGGTCCATCCTCGCGGTCTCCCTGCTCGGGGTTCTTCTTTCGGCATGCGCGACCAATCGCTCAGAGCATGCGGGAATGGCATGTTCGAAGTGCAGCTGCAAACACATGACCGCCTCATCCACCGACGCTCACAAGTGCAGTATGTGCGGACACTCGGCCGAGAATCATGGGACCCCGCCGTCAGGTGCAACGAAGCATCACTAGCAGACCGTCGGACCTGGAAAATCGTTCTGCGCAGGGTGCCCACCCGGGCTACTGGTTGGTTCCAGGGCTTTCTGGGCGTCGGCCTGGTAGCTGCGTCATTCTTTAGCGCAAATGAGGTTCAAAGCCGGACTCACCGTCGGTGGCGATAAGGCCGACAGGCTGCTAGGCGTCTCGGGCAGATCCGTGCAGACAGAAGGGGAGATGAGCAGTGCTGAGGCTGCACTGAGCCTTCGGCCGCCCGATCTCCTGGCATCTTCTCCTTCGATTCTCTCTCCTTTCGGTGAGGCTACCTTTCGATGCTTTTCGAGAGTTCGCCGACATCGGCATTGACCGCCACGAGTGGCGCGACGGAGTCGGCTTGAGAGGGGAGAGGAGTGTTCAGGGCGGCGGACTTTCTGCCGCGGACGTACTTGTGGCATTCCACACAGCTCATGGTCATGCGGACATAGGCAAGCGTGGCGCTATCGAGGCTTGCAAGGTTGGCGGCTTTTGCCAGGGCAGCGGCGTTGCGACGAAAGTTTGCGCTGTGCTCGGCGTACTCGGTCCCTTCCACAGCCTGCCACATCCCTTCCTGGCTCATGGCCAGGAGCTTTCGCGCGTTCACCAGTATCAAGTCATAGTCTTCGAGCGTGATACCCTCAAGGACTGCCTGGGAGTGGTTGAGTTTCTCCCGCATGAACTCTCGGATCGCGGGAGGTTGTGCCCGGCGGGCCTTGTCCTCCGCCGCCCATCCCATGGCGAGTCCTGCCGTGACCAAGGCCGCGAGCCATCCAAATCGATATTGCCGCATAGGGCCGCAATATGTGCCCCCGACGGTCCGGAGCTTCCCGTGGATTGTTCGAGTTCAACCGGATCTTGCCTGGGTTTCTTGTTTATCTCTCCCCCGTAGTGTTAGTGATGGGAAACGGATGTTCGAAAGCGAGGCGACCGCGGCGGAACAGGCTGCAGGCAGAGAATGGTGAAGCGAGCTTGACCAACCTCGGTAAGGTTTTCCTGCAGTCTGAGCACGGCGGCTGAGCGTTTGCCGGGCTTCATCGGGTGGATGGAGTTTTCCTCAGAAGCGCAGGGTGGCGAGGGCCTCATTCACCCAGGCCGGCGTGATCTCGCGTTCGTTGATGACGGTGTGCCAGAGGTCACGGCGGCCGGCGACATACGAGCGCAGGTTCAAGAGTGAGGCCTCGAGATCGCCACGGCGGATTTCCATGTCCGCAGGCTGATAACGCAATCCCACCTCGTCCATGAACGCCACCATCTCCGCGTGACGGTTCTCTTGCAGCCGGCTGAGCAGGTGGATGCCAAGCCCTACGATCCACCCGTGGATGAATGAGCGCTGGAGCCGTTCCTCCAGTTCATAGAACAAGTAATGCTCGCTGCCTTCTTCCACGCGGTAATGTCCGGCCGGCAGACAGATCGTGTTCACGCGCATATAGCCCTCCACGATGGCGCGCAGCCCTTCATCGGTGCAGGCTCGGATGGCGCCAGCCTTTGCCATCGTGTCAGCGAGGATGGCACGGGCATGGGTGATGTCCTCCGGGCGGAAGGGATATTCACTTTTGCCGGCGCGGCCAGCGAGGTCCCAGTCAAAGCAGGCGGTGTGAATCGAAAGCAGGTCGCCGACTCCCGCAATGTTCAGCTCCGGCGGCGCGGTGCGGATCAAATCGTAGTCAATCACCAGCGGGTCGGGACTGGTCTGGCCGACGTATTCCACGCGGTGGTCGCGACGAATGCCGGCTGCGGGGGTGACGAAAGCGTCCACGCTCAAAATGGTCGGAACACTCACCAGTCGCAGACCGCGTTTCCACGCGATGTATTTCGCCAGATCAATGGCCTGCCCACCGCCAATGCCGACCACAGTGTCCACGACAGGCGCGGCAGCCAGTTGACGTTCGAGAGTCTCAATCTCCATGTTCTCAACGAACAGGACGGCCTTGGGCCGGGCTTTGAGCCGGGGTTCGGCATGACGCCAGGGAACTTCCATGGTTGTCACCAGGAAGTTTCCGGGGTCCAAATCCAATTCACTCAGGGAGCCGGCGCCGAAGCGGGCGGAACGAACGTTGGTGTTTCCTTCAATCATAGTCTGGATGTAGGTGAGGGGGAGGGGGTGTCTTCTCCGGGCGGCGGCGGTCCAGCTTCACCGCGGACCAATCGTCGCCGGATCAAGGTGAGATAGAGGAACAGGCCGATGGCCAGTCCCACGAGGGTTGAAAGCAGGGGCAGGTGCTGCGTGCGGATGCCGGCTACCTGCGTGGGAGGGATG
>VHDG01000293.1 GCA_016871475.1 Verrucomicrobiota bacterium | reverse complement strand
TTTCTTCTGCAAGTAATCGCAGTAGTTGATATTCGCGGAGTGCTCAACGGCCGTTGTGACGACGTGTTTTTTGGTGGGGTTGACGGACAGGGCGCTGTGGATGGCGGAGTTGTTGCTCTCGGTTCCGCAGCTTGTGAAGATGATTTCCCTGGGGTCCGCGTGGATCAGTTCCGCGACTTTCGCACGAGCGGCATCGACGTGTTTGTGGACCTGGGCACCAAAAGCGTAAGCGCTGGAAGGGTTGCCCCACAGTTCGCTCAGGAAGGGAACCATGGACTCAACGACCTCTGGGGCCACGCGTGTGGTGGCGTTGTTGTCGAAATAATAAATGGGCCGATCGCTCATAAAAGGGCTGCTGTCTTGCTCGGGAATGCAAGCACGCAACAGTCTAGAAACAGCTGCTCAAAGCGCAAGGAAGTAAAAAAGCCGCCCTTCCTGGGAAGGGCGGCTTGAGCGGCGGGCGACCGGGCTGGGCTGTGGCAGGGTCTCGGTAGGTGATCACCAGGTTGGCGCCGCAGCATCCTGCTGTATCGAAGTAGATTCCTGGATCGATCCCCAGGGGTTCCAGTGTGGCCTTCAGCGTCAGCGCTGAACCGCGCGCCAACGAGTGTGCCGGGTATGCCTCTGAGCACATCCGGAGTCGATGCAGCATTGCTGGCTCAGAATGAGCGGCGCGGATGGTTCTGAGTTTCTCGCACTCGCCCCGAAGTCGGACGCGTGGCTCGTTGTCCACCCTTGAGGGTGTGCCCCCCAGCCCACCCCCCTGAGCACGTCCACACCCCCGGGATCGCTGACGTCTCACCGACCTCCGGCTTGCTCATCGCCCCATGCCGGCGAGACGCCAGCGCTCCCCGGCCAAAAGCCCAGGTTGCGACCTCGTTCCTATTCAGGCGCATGCCGATGGGTTACTTGGAAAAGTGAGAACCACGGAACAGACGGAACACACGGAAAGAAAACCGGTCTAGTTGTTCCCTTTTTTTCCGTTTCTTCCGAGTATTCCGTGGTCCACTCATCACTCATCACTCGTCACCCGGGTTTCGGAGCAGGCGGAGCGAGTTCGTGATGACGAGCAGATCCGATAATCCCATGGCGAGTGCGCAGAGCAGCGGGTTCATGAAACCCAATGCCGCCAGGGGGATGGACGCGACATTGTAAGCGAGAGCCCAAAAGAAGTTCTGATGGATGATTCGCAGCGTGGCTTTCGACAGGTTCAGTGATACGGGCACCATTCGTAAATCAGGGTGCAAAATCACGATGTCTGCGGATTCGCGAGCGACATCGGTTGCCCCGCTCACTGCAATGCCTAGGTCTGATTGAGCCAATGCAGGGCCATCGTTCAAGCCGTCACCGATGAACGCGACCTTCCTCCCCTGCGTTTGCAGGTTGCGAATGAAATCCGCTTTGTGCTCCGGGCTTACTCCGTGGATGGCGTGGTCTGGGCTCAACCCCAGCACTTCTGCCGTGGCGAGCGTTGCATCCCTCTGATCTCCGCTGAGAATCAAGACCTTAATACCTGCTTTTTGCAGGGCAGAAACGACATCGCCAGCTTCCTGCCGCAGCCCGGTTCTCAGCGAGAAGCACGCCTCCACTTCGCCGGCGATGGTGAACACGCAGTACGACATCCCTGCGTCAGAGCCTCGCGATTGAAAAGCCCGGACGGCGGAGAGGTTGATCCCTCTGGATTGCAGCCACGTTGGTGAACCCAAGAGCGCTTCCGCCCGGGTCGGGTTGGACGAGTTCCACGCAGGCGGCAGTTGAGCGGATACTCCGGAACCGGGATGCTCTCTCAGCTCTGTAAGACTCTGGGGCGCGGTGCGAGAGACGCCTGAGGGTGAGTGTTGTGCTTTCGCGAAGAGTGCGACGGCCTTGCTCACCGGATGATTCGAGCTCCCGGCCAGCTCAAGCAGGATCGGCATCCATCGAGTCGCTGCCGAGGGGTCACGAAACCAATAGGCTGTCACCGAAAGTCCAGGCAGCGTGAGGGTGCCGGTTTTGTCGAAGACCACGGTGTCGATACGTCCGGCTTTTTCGATCGCCGGCGCGTCCCGGAGCAGGATCCCCCGACGGGCAGCCGCGTTGGTGGCCGCCATCAATGCAGCGGGAGTCGCCAGCCCCATGGCGCAGGGACATGCGATGATCAACACTGCGGCCATTTGAATGAGTCCGTTTGCCAGCGGTGATGGCTCCAGCTCCCGGAGCCACAGCCATTGTGCAAGGAACTCGTGAGCAGCCCTTGCCTGGTCAGGCAGGAATGTCCAGAGCGCAAACGAGGCCAGTGCGATCACGACGACACACGGTACAAACACCTGGCTGATTCGATCGGCTATCCGCTGGATGTTCGCCCGACTTGCCTGGGCGCGCCGAACCACTCGGATAATCGCTGCCAGTCCGGTCTCCTCACCCACGCTGTCTGCTCTCACCTTTATCTGGCCCCGCAGATTCAGGGTGCCGGCTGCCACCTTGGTGCCTGGCCCCTTTGTGACGGATCGAGACTCTCCGGTGAGCAGGCTCTCATCCACTTCGGTGTCACCTTCGAGGACCTCTCCGTCGCAGGGAATGTTTTCGCCCGGGCGGACGATGATGTGGTCGGAGGGTTTGAGGAGGGTGGCGGGAATCTCCTCTGCGGAACCGTCGGGGCGAAGGCGTCGAGTGGTCTGGGGGCTGAGGACGAGAAGCTGGCGGAGGGCGGATTCCGCTCTGGCGCTGATCCGGTTTTCAAGCCAGTGCCCGAGACTGATGAAGCCAAGAATGGCCGTGCATTCCATGAAGTAGAGATGGCCGGGGAAGGCTGTCAGCCAGGCGACGGTGCTGTAGAGATAAGCCGTCGAGGCTCCGAGCGTGACGAGTGCATCCATGCCAAAGTGATATGCGCGGGCCTGGCGCCAGGCGCCCAATGCGAAAGCCCTGCCGGACGTACACATGGCGATCGATGCCAGGACCCAGCTCAGGCTCTGGAACCAGGGATCGTGGTGGATCCTTCCGATCCATTCCCCGGCCATCATCACGAAAGCCGCCGTCAACGAGACGGCAGATGAGAGGGGCCACTGAGAAGGTGACTTCGGATCGTGCGGGCCCGGAGATTGGAGGGGTTGGGTGGGATAGCCTGCGTTGGTGACCGCCGCTGCGACAGCCGCTGGGTCCGGGGACGCGCCCTGTGACCATTTGATCTCGAGAGATCCTGACTGCGGGTTGGCCTCGGCATATTCCACACCGGGAACGGACCGGGCGGCTGCGGAGGCTCTTTCAGCGCAGTTGCCACAGGTCATGCCCTCGACAGCGAAGCAGGTTGCGGTGAGGTCCTTCGGGGATGGACGTGTTGATCTCGGAGGTCCTCCGCCAGGTCGGAATCGAATCGGTTCAGACTGAGCCACGGCGGTATGCTTGCCGTGGGGTTGCGGTTTTGCCCAGTCAGAAGCGGAAGGTTACTTTGCCGAAGACGGAGCGGGGGATCTCGCTTTGAGGGCTGATGAAGGTGATGGGTTTGAATTCAGGATGGTGATCATCCAGAAGGTTCTGACCCACCACCGAGAGTTCAACCCAGCTGCGAGGTCTCCACGTGATTCCGGAATCGAGTGCGAGGTAAGCCGGTACCGGCAGCGTCCGCAGGCCGCCTACGTATCGGAGGAGAGCATCCCAGGTGACATTCCCCGGAAGATCCACAGACGACCTGAGCATCGCCTGATGAACCGGGCTCTGGCCCTCCTCCGCGACCTCGGCTCCGAGTCCGGCAGCCGGTTTCAGGTGCATTCTCATCAGCAGGAGCGAGTAGGAAGGGCGGAGAGTCCAGATATCGAGAACCTTCCAGGTCGTCGCCAACTCCCCGCCGTAGACTTCGCCGTCGGTCTGATTTTCGAACACGAGCTGAGTCACGGTTGGGATAAGAGGGAGGGCGGGGTCAGGTCCGATGGATTGAACGCCCACGCCACGCAAGCGGGTGTACTCGTTGTAGAAAAGAGCGGTGTCCAGTGAAAGCCTCTCAAGGATCTGCCAACGGTGTCCCAGCTCAAACGCGTTGAGCACCTCTGAACGAAGGTTGGGATTGCCGAGAATGCTGCGGGCGGTTCCCACGCCCGTGATGAAGTTCAGTCTGACATCATCGTCTGCGCGGGAGGGGGTACGAACGGCTCTGGCGGCCGAGACCCAAAGGGTGTGGGATTTGCTGGTATTCCAAAGCAGGCGCGCACTGGGCTGGGTTTCAAAGCCTGTGAAGTCGTTTCGCTCAAACTTGGTGCCCAGGGTGAGGATGAGTTTTTCGGGGAACAAGGTGATCTCGTCCTGCGCATAAAGACTGAACAGATGGAGCGTGCGCTCGGCCCGGCTAAGCTGAACGTCGAAACTGCCCCGGATACGGTCTGTCGTCATTCGATATCCAGTTCCCATGGTTACCAGATGCCGTTCGCCGATCGTAAATCCCTACTGAATGTCGAGGTCGAAGGTATTCCGCTCCTCGCTGAGCCGGATCTCCTCCTGGAATGTCCGGTCCCAGTAGGTCTGGACCTGAAGCTTCGAGGTGTCTGACTGTTCGTGCTGCCAACGCCCCAGGATGTTTTGCCCGTTCCTGTCCACGGGAGCGGGAACAAGTCCGGGCACCAGGGTGGAGCCCGTGCTCAGAACGGTCTGGTCGAAACGTCCGTAATAGCCATCACCCTGAAGGGTGAATGTGTTGTTGTCGGACGGATAGGAATCCAGCCGGAACCCGCCCTGCTGGAAATCGTGGGCATCATTACTTCGGCTGTCGTTCGGCTGGTAGGTGTCATCCTGGTCGAAGTATTTGCCGTAGAGCTTGAAGTAGGTCCTGTTAGCGAGCTTTCCGCCGTGCCGGACTGCGCCGAATCCCTTTTCCTGAAGCCCCATGCCGCCCGTGATCAGTGTGCCCTGGGTCTCTCTGGAGCTTCGAGTGATGATGTTGATCACCCCGTTGACCGCGTTCGCACCCCAGAGCGTCGCGCCGGGGCCGCGGATCACCTCGATTCGATCCACATCCTCCATCAGCGTGCTCTGCAGCTGCCAGTAAACTCCCGAGAACAGAGGCGTGTACACGCTCCGTCCATCCATCATGACGAGGAGTTTGTTTGCGAAAATGTCCGTGAAGCCGGGCGACGATATCGCCCAGGAACTTCCATCCTGCCGCGCCACATGCATGCCGGGTGCCAGCCGCAGGGCCTCCGGTATGGAGGAGATCCCCAACCTTCTCAGGTCCTCCTGGGTGATGACATGGATCGCTGCAGGGGCTTCCGACAGGGCTTGCGATCGTTTCGACACCGATGTGACCTGCACATTCATCAGATCCTCGAGCGACAGGGATGCGATCGCTGATACCTCTGAGTCGATGGATGAATGGGTGGCGGATGAGCTCGGCTGTGCGGAGTTGCGGGCCGGGTTCGACGTCGCGGCCCGGGTGTCCAGGCAGCCGAGCATCGCGACCAAGCCTGCGCAAAGGGTCATGACCCACATGTCGAAGCGACATATCGACCCATGTCTCTTTTGTCTTAGTACGGTTGCACGTTTAACTCTGAGGGGTAGTTCGGCACTTGCCGGGTTCCATTGAGCGGAGTCATCAGTTTATTTTTTCTTAAGGCTTCTGAGCGCGGTCCAAACCCGTCCGGTCAACACGATTTGTGGCCCGGAGATTGCTGGGGAGTCTCCGGATGAATCATTCGTCATTCCTGCGGCCTGG
>VHDG01000292.1 GCA_016871475.1 Verrucomicrobiota bacterium | reverse complement strand
GGGCGGGGAAGTGGGGTGAAAGAAGGACCTCGAGGTAGCCGGCGCTCGGAGCGCTGGCATCCTGCCGGCATCGGGCCATGCAGAACCCAGAGGCCGGCAAGGACCCCAGCGCTCCCATGGAGAAGTGCGATCCTCCCGCAGAAGCCATACTGGCCACATAAACCAAGGTCCTCTCGTAATCGGACAACCACGAACCACCAACCACGAACTACGAACCAAGAACCAAGAACCAAAAACGAGCCGCCGATTACGATTACGAGGGGAGAGGAGGAGGACGGACGCGAGTCGAAAATAGTGAGATGCGCGCGCCCACGAGCACTGCTGGAAATCTCCTTGCGGTCAATGTCCTCGGCGGCAAATCTCGCCCCTCGAGTCCATGCACGGACAAACATCCAACCAACGACAGATCATGAGCGGAATTAAGAAAGTCTCCGTGAGCGTCCGCTGGTTTCCGATGCCCACGGACGACGTCGCCCGCGCAGAGGGATTCCACAACGCTCTCTTCGGCTGGAACATCCGTCCATTTTGCAATCCGCGAGATGAATCCCAAGGGGAGGCAGCGAAGTCTCATGGCCTTTGACGAACGATTGGCGGAACGAGTCCGACGCGCATTCCGCAAAGCGCGCGTGGTCTTCGAGGAAAAGCGGATGATGGGCGGCCTCTGTTTCATGGTGGATGGCAGGATGTGCGTGGGTGTGGAGAGAGACCGGCTTATGGCGCGCATCGACCCCGACACTTACGGGAACGCTCTCCAACGCAAAGGGTGCGTTCCGATGGATCTGACAGGCAGGCCGATGCGTGGGTTCGTCTTCGTTAATCCCGCAGGCCTCTCTTCCGACGCCGAATTGAACTCGTGGCTGAAGCTGGCCCTGGAGTTCAATCCCAAGGCAAAGGCATCAAAGTCGAAAACCGCTGCAGCCTCATCCAGTCCGGGGCAGCCACCTGCTCACCAGGCAACAATACATCGAATCTGCACGACAAGCTTTGCGAGCGTTTATCCCCTATACGTGGCGAAGGCGGAAAGGAAGGGGCGCAAGAAGGAAGAGGTGGATGCGGTGATCCGCTGGCTCACCGGCTAGAGCCAGCGGGAGTTAAGAGCACAACTGAAGAAGCAGACAGACTTTGAAACATTTTTTGGGCAAGCGCCAAGACCCAGTCCTTCGCGAGCTCTCATCAAAGGAGTGGTCTGCGGAGCTCGAGTAGAAGACGTAAAGGAGCCAACGATGCGGGAGATACGCTATCTCGACAAATTGGTGGATGAACTCGCAAAGGGCAGGGCGCTTGAGAAGGTCTTGCGGAGTTGACGAACTGCTCTTAGAAAGCGTGCACTCATCCGAATCCTGACACCCTGTGCGCCTTTCGAAGAAAATACCGTACGTTTGTGAGCAAGCGTTTTGCTCGAAGGCCTCGAGATCAAAGCGTGAACCAGGTCTTGGCATGCGGCAGTACAAGGCGAATGCCAACACGAACGGGCAGCAAAAGTGGGGCAGCCGCAGCTCAGCAAGTGCCTGCCGTAGTTCAACCCCGAGGGACTTTGTCAGGATTCAATGCGCTCACTCGTTATCACTCTGAATGCAACCTTTGCACCCACATCAACTTTGGAAGTCGCAGCCGCTGGATAGGCTCGTCGCAATGTGTTTGCTGTTTGGCCTGATCTGTCCGGTTGCGCGTGCGGCGTCGGCGAAGTTTCACGTTGGGTCTGCGATGTTCATGAGCCCTCATGTGTCGCCTCTCGTGGTGAGCGGCGGACGCGTGTTCGTTGCCAACACGCCGGCGGAGACCGTGGACATTCTCGACGCCCGCACGGGGACCATCGTCACGCGCGTACGCGTGGGTATCGATCCGGTGAGCCTTGCTGTGCGGCCCGACGGCCGCGAGGTTTGGGTGGCGAACCACGTCTCAGACTCGGTGAGCGTGATCGACACCGATCCAGCCAGCCCGACGCACCTTCAAGTTATTGCGACGGTGCAGGAGTTTGACATGGCAACGAAGGCAACGCGCTTTGACGAGCCTGTGGGAATTGCCTTCGCCAGCAACGAGAAGGCTTACGTGGCTCTCTCCTCGGAAAACCAGATCGCGGTGATCGACGTTGCCCGACGCGAAGTCACCAAGCGCTTGACCATTCCGGCGCAGGATCCCAGAGCGGTGGTCGTCCGAGGGGGGCGTCTCTATGTCATCCCGTTCGAATCGGGCAACCAAACCCAGCTTTCCGGCGGCGGTCGGGGCAAGAAGCTTGATGGCGACCTTGTTACTTTCGATGCGTGGGCGCATTCCGTTGCGGCAAATAACGTGCTCTCGCTGGGGCATGTCGTGGATATTGTGAAGCATCCCAGGGTTCCCGACCGCGACCTGTTCGTCTTCGACACAGCCGACGACACGCTGGTCTCAACCTTTGATACGCTCGGAACGCTGCTCTACGGCCTCGCTGTGGACTCGAAAGGCCACGTTTTCATCGCGCAGACCGACGCCCGTAATGAGGTCAACGGCCGTGCGGGCACGCGGAAGCACGGTTTGGCGAAAATGGAGAACCGAGCCTTTCTGAACCGGATCACATCCGTCGCGCCAGACGGCAAAATTTCCTTCATCGAGCTTGAGCCCCTCCCGCCGCAGCATCCTGCGAAAGGTCAGGCCCTTGCCACGCCCTTCGCCATAGAAGTCAGTGAGGACAATTCCACCCTCGTGGTTTCGGCTTCAGGGTCGGACAAGCTCTTCACCGTGAGTATTGCTTCAGGCAAAGTCCTCGGGCGCGTGGAAGTCGGCTCGGTCCCGGAGGGTATTGCCCTGGAGTGTGGGAGTGACGGTAAGCCCGCCCGGGCGTGGGTGTATAATGCGGGAGCCAACTCCGTGTCGCTCGTGGATGTTTCACAGCCCGCCCATCCACGCCTGCTTGATACCGTAGAGCTTCAGGATCCGACCCCTCCGGACGTCAAACGCGGACGCATCGCATTCGAGACCGCGAAGGCGTCCACAACGGAGACATTCTCCTGCGCGAGTTGTCACCCCAACGGCCACACTGATCAACTGCTCTGGGTGCTGAAGACGCCCATCGTGACGGGAGGCAATCAGATCATGCCACGTTCGACCATGCCGGTCCGCGGTCTGCGCGACACCGAGCCGTATCATTGGGATGGCATTCCCGGCGACCCGTATCGAGGCATCCACTCCGCGAGTCTTCGGAGAAAGGCAGCGCCGAACAGCACGATCGGTGTCCCGGAAACCAGCACGCGATTTCTGATCGATGCCGGCCTGGCTTCGACGATGGCTCTCGAAGGCGACCCATCAGTGAACGACGAAGGCAAGCCCGGCGCGCTAACTGGGGCTGAGCGCGACGCGATGGCTAAATTCCTTCTCAGCGTGCCTTATCCCCCCGCGCAGCGCCGTGCTTACGACAACGTGCTGTCGCGCGAGGCGGTGAAGGGCTTCCGGCTATTCCACGTCGACGGAGACAACGATCCCTCGCGGCGCAAACCAAACGTCTGCGGGGATTGCCATCGCATGCCCAGTCTGGTCAGCACTGACACCCCGGGTACCGGCATGGATGCGCCAACATGGCGGGGAGCTTACGACCGCTGGTTGATCCTCCCCCAAGGGCGGCTCAACATCATCGACTTCGATTTTTATGAGCACATGGCGCGCCGTGGAGCGCCGGAACGCGACGTGTGGCGAATGTCGTGGGGCGGTCGTGAGCGGTTCGATCCAGTGTGGAACCTGGTGCTCGAAGGAAGCACCGGGTTTTCCGGTGCCTTCGCCCGGCAGGTCACCCTGAGCCGCGAGTCTACCCTCATCCCGCTCACTCGCGATTTACTCGAGGCTCTCGAAGAATCCGCCCGGGAAGGCGCGGTTGTACTTCAAGGCGAAGGCGTTCTCGTAGAGGGGAAGAAGGTCACGCCTGTCGCGATGCAATTCGAGACTCGCCGGAAAGCGAACCCTTACATCACTCGGGATGGGGGTAGATCGTTTACGCGTTCGCAGCTCCTGTTGCTCGCGGCGGAAGGGCGTTTCGTCGCTACCTTCACCGCACGCCTTGGCAACAAGATGAATGCGGATCACCCTCAGCCCGGGCTTTGGACCCTCGGGCCGATTCACAAACAACGCGGCCGACAGGAGTTTCCGATCCTGCATCGGGGGATGAAACAGATGACCGTCAGCGGACGCCACATCGATCCCGGTGCCTTTCTCGTGGTGGATGGCCGGCGTTTCCCTGGCACGGTGAAGTTGAAAGGCAATGAGGTCGTCGCCATCGAACTGCGCACCCTTCCGCCGGTCGGCATGCACCTTCTCCAGCTCCAGAATCCCAACGGCTTGTTCAGCAACGATTTCATTTTTCATGTCGCTCAGGATGCTTCCGCCGCGGCGGCACTGACACGAGACCTCGACACCCAGCACAGCGAGCTGCCCGATCTCCTGGCAGGCGCCATTGCCCGTGGTGATTTGCTAGCGGCGAAACGCCACCATCACCAGGGTGCAGATCTCAACGAACGTCGGCGCGAAGGCGGTTCCACTCCCCTCAGCACCGCAGCGCTCCACGGTCGGCTGGAGATTGCGCGATACCTGATCGAGCAAGGAGCATCAGTGAATGCCACAAACCGCGACGGAAATACCCCCCTGCACACAGCGGCTTTTCTATGCCGCGAAGACATAGTGAAACTCCTTCTCGAGGAAGGTGCCTCCTTGGCCGAGCTGAACAATCGAGGTGAGTCGCCGGTCGACGTCGTGTCGGGGGCATGGAGCGATCCGTTGGCGGACTTCTACCGACTGGTTGAAGCGAGCGCTGACCTTGAGCTCAACCTGGAGCGCATCCAGCAAGCCCGTCCGAGAATCGCCCAACAACTGCGTCAGCACGCTCCAAAGCCTGGAGCTCGAGCCGGACAAGCACACTCAGACTCCGCCCTCATTCAATGAACCTCTCGGAACAAGCTGTCCTAGCAACCTTGATGCAAGCGCGCACGCGACTTTCAGCCGCCGCGTGGCTGGTCGTCCGCGATACTCATGCGGCGGAGGATATTTTTCAGAATGTCGCTCTCAAGGCGATGACCCGAGAGGTGACGTTTGAGAGCGAAGCAGCGTTGATATCCTGGGCACTGGTCAGCGCACGACGCGAGGGCATCGACTGGCTGCGGCGGCGTCAACGCGAATCCGTCGGCCTGGATGCGGAGATTCTCGATCTCATCGATCGCGAATGGCAGGTGGCCTCGACGCATCCCGCCGGCATCCGGATTGACGCGTTGCGCGATTGTCTGGCGGCAACGCCTGAATCCGCGCGCCATTTGTTGCGGCTGCGGTACTTCGATGGCCACAGCTGCGAAGAGGTGGCGCAGGAACTGGGAATCGGGCTGAACGCCATCTACAAGCGGGTCTCGCGACTGCACGAGAGCCTCAAGGAATGCATCGAGGCGAAGCTGGTGCGGACGGGTGGGTCTTTTTGAAGTAAGCCACATGAGCCTCGATCACGCTGAATTGTTGCTCCGCTTGCTCGACGGCAAACTGCCGCCGGAGGAACGCGAACGGGCGATCGCGTTGCTGCGTTCGGACGCCGCCGCACGGGCCTTTCTCCGGGAAGTCGCGGAGCAGGCTGTGATGCTGAGCGACATTGAGCGTTCGACGGAGGCACGGCTTCGAACCCACGTCGATGAGAAGTCCGGACGATCGCCGACGGCCTCGTTCGATAAATCGCGTGC
>VHDG01000291.1 GCA_016871475.1 Verrucomicrobiota bacterium | reverse complement strand
AAAAGATGGGCGAGCTACCACCTACAGCGAACCCGGAGCGTGCGTCCTTGTTGCCGCACCCGGAGGCTCACAAGAGGAGAGCGGCCTTTTCACCACGGATCTGATCGGCAGCGATGGAGCCAACATCTTCGGGTTCTTCCCTCCCTTCCAATACCTGTCCGATTACATGTTCAACTCGATCGGGTTCATTGGGACATCGGCCGCTGCTCCGCTCGTCAGCGGCATCGCGGGCATCCTGCTCCAGGTGAACCCGGCTCTCACCGCCCGTGATGTCCAACAGATTCTCCTGCTTTCAGCGCAACCCTTCGATCTGGGCGATCCGGACCTCACTCGCAACGGGGCCGGCCTTCTTACAGGCCACAACACGGGCTTCGGGGTCGTGGATGCCGGGGAAGCAGCGCGTTTGGCGCAGCGATGGGTGAATCGTCCTGTGCTCGAGATTCATTCCCTGCCGCCGCAGGAGATCGCTCGTTCCATTCCTGACGATGGTTTGAAGCTCCTGATCAGTGGCGATGATGTCCCGTCGGAGCTTGCGTCGATGCGCACATTGCCGGGCACCGGGCCTTTCGCGGACGAACCGATGGTGGGCGTGCCGCTCCGCACTGTCACTGATCCGGCCAATCTTGCGTCGGGCAGTCTCGTTAACTTTGGAGCTTTGCTGGAGTACAACTCGAGCCGGGTGGTGGAGCAGCTGAGGCAGGTGGGAGCCGCGGGTGCCTCGTTTGCCGTTGTTTACAACTGCGCTGCCCCCTCAGGTGCTCCCTGCTCGTTGTCGGTCGGGCTGCCGCTCAATGGCACAGACTACACGCCGATCCCGGCTGTTTTCATCGGACGAACCAATGGATTGAACCTGGTCGAACTTTTTCGAACCAACACCACCGCTCAAGCCCGGCTCCAGTTGACGACCGCTGATTACTCTTTTGGGGTCACCAACCAGCTCTCTCTTGAGCATGTGCGGGTGCGCTTGAAGACCGACCATCCCTTGAGAGGCGATCTGCGGATAACCCTGCGTTCCCCTTCGGGCACACGGAGCGTTTTGCAGCGGCTCAACGACGACACCGCTCCGGGACCGGTGGATTGGATCTACATGAGCACCCGACACTTCTTCGAGGCGAGCGAAGGTGAGTGGACAGTTTCGATTTCAGATCTGGCCGAGGGGCAGACGGGGTCTGTGACCTATTGCGAATTGATCCTGCACGGCGTCTCGATCACAGACACCGATCGCGACGGATTGGACGATCAATGGGAGGTGGCGAACATGGGAGGACTTCAGAAGGGGGCTGCTGATCGGGTTCAGGAAGATGCCTACTCCCTGGTCAGAAAATTTGTAGCGGGCATGGACCCCAAGGTTCCGGCTCACGCTTTTCGTCTGGAGCTGGTGGAGTGGAAATCCGACGTCGCCCGGTTGAGCTGGCCTCGAGGGCTGGGGGTGGAGGAGTTGTGGTCCGGAGCTGATCCAGCGCTGATGAGTCCTGGCTCGACAGTGGAATCAGGGACATGGGAGTCCGTGGCTTTTGTACCGCTTACCGACCGGGCTCGATTCTTCCAGGTCCGTCGCGTCCCTTAAGGGCGGCATCTGGGCCGAGTGACGAGTGATGAGTGATGAGTGATGAGTGATGAGTTGATTACGATTACGAGGGGTGTGTTTAGTGCCCTGTCCCACTCTTGACCCACCCTGGAAGTCGGACGCACGGCTCGTTGTCCACCCTTCAGGGTGTGCCTTCGAGGTCAAACCTAAGCAACGACAGCGAAGGTTCTTTGCCAACCCGTAGGCAAAATTCAATTGGCTCGCGCTGTCCGACTACCAGCACCGAAGCGGGCGTAGCCCGAGCACCCTTGTATGTTCCTTTCCATATTCCTTGTTTGGCGACAGCCGAACGGGAGTATGGGGCTGCCTTCCCGCCTGCAGGCGGGAAGGCAGCGGCGCGAGCGAGATCGTTGCACCCTCGGACCATCGAGTCCGAAGAGGTGAGAAATACGCGGAGGAAATTTGGAGCAGAATCAGAATTCTTCTCTGCGCTCTTCCCGCCTCTGCGGTCCAACTTGGGCCTGCTTGGATCAAAGGCGAGTAGGCGATTACGATTACGATTACGAGGGCAAGGGAGGTGTGCCCTGTTTCCAGGACAGGTCTCGGAATTTCTGGTATCCAGGATCGCGCGACGGCATTCTTCGCGGGCTTGTTTGTTTTTACCTGAATGAATCGGCTCCTTGAACAGATCCGCCTGTGGTCGGACTTCGTGAAGATCAGTCACACGATCTTCGCGCTTCCTTTTGCTCTTGCCTCCATGGCGATCGCTGCCCGGGAGAACCGCGGTTGGCCGGGATGGCGGACCTTCCTCCTCATCCTCGTCGCCATGGTCTGCGCAAGAACCTGCGCCATGGCGTTCAACCGGATTGTTGACCGGAAATTCGATGCCTTGAATCCACGCACTGCATCGCGGCATCTGCCCGCCGGGTCCATCTCGCTCGCGAGTGCCTGGACCCTTTGGGGAATGAGTGCAGCAGGACTGATCTCCGCCTCATGGATGATCAACGACCTTTGCTTCTACCTCTCTCCGGTCGCGCTCGCGGTCGTGTGCTTCTACTCGCTGACGAAGCGGTTCACCTCCTATACCCACGTCTATTTGGGCGTCGCACTGGCCCTGGCACCGATCGGCGCCTGGATGGCGGTCACGGGCTCCATCTCATGGGAGCCTGTCTGGCTGGGTGTCGTGGTGGTTTTTTGGCTGATCGGATTCGATATCATCTACGCCATTCAGGACTATGAGTTCGACCGCAAACAGGGGTTGCATTCCATCGTGGTTGCCTGGGGGCCGAACAACGCGCTGATGGCTGCCTTCCTGTCGCATATGCTCATGTGGGGTCTGCTGGCGGTGTTCGGACTCCTGGTGAAATTCCGGATCGCTTATCTCGTGGGGATGGGACTGATCCTGGTCTGCCTCCTGGCGGAACACTGGCTCGCGCGTCGCCGGAGCCTGAACTGGGTCAATACGGCGTTCTTTAAACTCAACGCAGTCGTGAGCTCGGTCTTTATCGCGGTGACACTCGCTGAAGTGGTCTTTCCTGACTTTCTACGCTTTCGAAGATGAACTCTGAACTGCCCAAGCACGTGCTCCAAAGCGAGCTCAAGGACATCGCCCTGCGGTCCATGGCAGGCGAGCGTCTGACGGATGAGGACGCTCTTCGCCTCCTGAAGAGCACGGACATCAACGCCCTGGGCGCAATGGCTCACGCGGCCAAACGTCGCAAGGTGGGGCATCGCGCCTCCTACCTGGTCAACCGCTACATCAATTACTCGAACTACTGCATTCTCAGTTGCCAGTTTTGTGCCTTCTCGCGGAAGAAGCGTGATGCCGACGGTTTCGAGCTGACCGTGGAGCAGGTTCGGGAGAAGGCGTCATCCGCGCTCAGCCTGGGCATCACGGAACTTCACATCGTTGGAGGGCTCCATCCTTCGCTTCCTTTCTCCTATTACACCACCATGCTGAAGGAGCTGAAGGGCTTGGACCCGCGGCTGCAGCTCAAGTGTTTTACCGCGATCGAGATTCTTCATCTGGCCTGGTTGGCTCGAAAGAGCGTGGACGAAACCCTGGCCGAGCTGAAGCAAGCCGGCCTCGACTCGCTCACCGGCGGCGGGGCTGAGATTTTTCGCGCGTCCGTCCGCACTGCGATCGCGCGGGGGAAGGAATCAGCGGAGGAATACCTTGATGTTCACCGAAGCTGGCACCGGCTGGGAGGGAAGAGCACGTGTACGATGCTCTACGGCCATGTGGAGTCTCTCGAGGATCGGGTGGATCATCTGAGGCAACTCAGAACGCTTCAGGATGAAACGCACGGGTTCACCGGTTTCATCCCGCTCGCCTATCAGCCAGGCGACAACGAGATCCCTGTCTCACATGCTCCCTCGGGCTACGACTCGCTGCGCACGATCGCGGTGAGCCGACTCTACCTCGACAATTTCGACCACATCACAGCGTATTGGGTGGGGTTGGGCACCAAGCTGGCCCAGACTGCGTTGAGCTACGGAGCGGATGACCTGCACGGGACCATTCTGGAGGAGCATATATTTCACATGGCCGGTGCCACATCTCCACAGGGCCGGACTCGTGACGAGATGGTGAAGGCCATTCGCGAGGCGGGTTGTGAGCCGGTCCAGAGGGACACGTTCTATCAACCGGTTCCGGCTTGAATGACGCCTCCCGAGGAAAGTCACCGGTCCCTCTCCAAACCTGTTCGCCTTCGGTTAACCGCCGCCGCTGAGTCGCGCGTTCGATCGGGCCATCCGTGGGTCTTTGGAAACAGCGTCACCGAGGTCAAGGGGGATGCCGTTTCGGGATCGCTGGCAGTCATGTTTGACCGAAAGAACGACTTTCTCGCGATCGGGCTCTATGACGCGTTGTCCCCGATCAGGTGCCGGGTGTTGTCGGTGGGCAAGCGAGTGCTCATTGATCGTGCTTTCTGGCTGTCTCGAATACGGGAGGCATTCGAGCGCAGGGCGAACATCGCTTCGCCCCGAACAACAGGCCTGCGATGGATCCATGGGGAAAACGATGGGATGCCCGGGCTGGTGCTCGACGCCTATGGTTCATGCGGGGTCGTGAAGCTCTATACCCCAGCCTGGCTGCCTCATCTGAGCGATGTCTTCGATGGCATAAAGGCGCAGTTCGGATTCGAGCGATTGGTGTTGCGACTCAGCCGTAACCTGATGACGGAGGCATCCGGGAGAGGTTGGAAGGATGGGACCGCTGTTTGGGGGGAGCTTCCTCCAAGCCCGGTGGTGTTTTCGGAGAACGGGATCCTGTTTGAGGCTGACGTTGTCCGCGGTCAGAAGACCGGCTTCTTTCTTGACCAGCGTGAAAACCGCGCCTGGCTTGAAACACAGACGCGTGATCGAACCGTGCTCAATGCATTCAGCTTCAGCGGGGGCTTTTCGCTGTACGCGGCCCGGGGTGGTGCCAGGTCCGTCTGCGATCTCGATATCAGCTCCCATGCGCTTCGTTCCTCTGGGAGGAACTTTGATCTGAACCGGGCGGATCGAGCCATCGATGCCTGTGTCCGCCAGACGGTGCAGGCGGATGCATTCGAATGGCTGAAGGAGAATCGCCAGCAATTCGATGTGGTGGTGGTGGATCCCCCTTCGCTGGCCAAGCGTGAGATGGAGCGCGCGCGGGCGGTTGAGGCCTACGGGCGGCTGATACGTTCGGCATGCGAAAGGTTATCCCCGGGTGGCCTGCTCCTGGCCGCATCCTGCTCCGCTCACGTGAATCAGGAAGAGTTCTTCGGCGTGGTGTTGGACACGGTGAAACGTCGCGGAGATCCCTGGCTCGAGCTCAGGAGATCCGGCCATCCGGCAGATCATCCCAGTTCTTTTCCTGAAGCCGCCTACCTGAAGTGCATCGCCGTGCGGGTCGGATAGCTCCACTGCGGAGTGGGTCTCTGCGTCGCGCCCGAGCTTGAGGAAGTGCCGGGCTAGGCTCCTTGTCCCTGGCGCAGCGACTCAACCGTCACACTGAAGTCCTCCGGCCAGGGCGCAGCGAACCTCATCCGTTCATGTTTGGAGGGGTGCTCGAACTCAACGGAGCAGGCGTGAAGCATCTGCCGACTCAGCGGGAGACCCAGCTGCTGACGCATTCGCTGGGTCTGCCTTTTTCCATACAACGGATCTCCCAACAGCGGATGACCGATGTGCTG
>VHDG01000290.1 GCA_016871475.1 Verrucomicrobiota bacterium | reverse complement strand
TGTCCCCTGGGTGCCTCCTCCGCTTTCACCCTGGTGTTGGCTTTGCTGGGGGGGGCTTTGTTGGCAGGGGGAGTCGCTTTAGCCCAGGAGGGCTACTTGCAGGGGCGAGCGCCCTTGCCGCTGCGGGTGCTGGATCGGACGGATCGGACGGATCAGTCGGATCAGTCGTATCGCCTGCCTTCGCGGGGGGCAGCGGAGGTTTATGGTCCTCCGCCTCCGCCCTTGCCCTTGCCTGCGCCTTTGGCTACGCCCTTGGCTGCGCCTGCGCCTCTGCCTGCGCTTCCGCCCTCTCCTTCGCCTTCACCTCCGGCTCTGAAAGCCCCGGAGGCGTCTACGAGCCTGAAGGTCGAGGTTCGCACCGCGCCCGCCGTGGTTGTGCCTCAACCAACTCTCCTCACTCCCCAGATGCTGGTGCCATATTTCCAAAGGGCGGCCACAAACTCCCTGGCCGAGGCGGCCTCAGAACTGCCCCACTACCCAAACATCCCGGACACACTCCTTCACCTTCCCGTCCTGTTCTCTCCCCCGGAACCCTTCGTGGCCGCGCCGCGAAGTTCAGCCTCTTACCAACTCTCGGAAGAGAAAAAGCCATGACCCTCCCTCAACATACGACCCTTCTCAGCCGTTTCACTTCCAAGGTCAGGGTGGCTCTGGGCTTACTCCTGGTTTCCATACTCGTCCAAGATGCACAGGCTGCCGCCTCTGCCAGTTCAGAACAACCTGCCGCCGAGTATCACCCTCCCCTGTCGCTGCCGCCTGATCTGGTGCCTCCTGGACGATACGTTCATCCAGTCGCGCCCGAAGCGATGGATTCCGTCTCCCGTGAGGAGGCTAGACTCAGGCAACAATTCGAAGCAGGACGATCGCTTCGTCTGGAGGGCAGTTTCGAGGCTGCAAGGCAGACCCTGACTCCCCTCCTCGAGACCTCGGCGCCAGCTCACATCCACGAGTCGACTCTCCTGGAACTCGGACTCGTCGCCGAACAAGAAAAACACTTCACCCGCGCGCAGCAGATCTACAACCAGTTCCATAAACACTTTCCCGAATCTGCAATGGCCCCCGAGGTGATGCTCCGCCAGGGGCTCATGTACCGGGATATGGGAGCGCCCACTCTCGCCATCGCGAAGTTCTATGCCGTTGGCGCAACGGCTCTGAAGGTCAAGGAAGGAGATGTCTCCCGTTACAAACGGACAGTTCTCCAATCCCAGATTGAGATCGCTGAAACGCACCTGCGACAGGGTAAATATTCGGAAGCAGCCGATTTCCTCAAACGGATCCTTTCACAGCGCTCCGCGGATCTCGACCGGTCGCCTATCGAAGCAAAGCTGGTCCAATGCTACTCTGCCCTCGGACTCGAGTCGGAACTCGAGATGAGCGCCCGCCAGTTTCTGCGAGATCATCCCGATGCCGTGGAGATCCCGGAGATCCGGTTCCTGCTCGCCGATTCCCTCAAGAGACAGGGCCGCAAGCACGACTCTCTCCAGGAGCTTCGCAACTTGCTAGAGGAGCAGAGCCGGGCGTCCTCCACCAACAAGGAGACCTGGTTGCGCTGGCAGCAACGCGCAGGCAACGAGATCGCAAATCAACTCTACAACGAAGGGGATTACATCAACGCTCTTGCTGTCTATGAAGGCATCCTTCCCTTGAACTCGCGTCCCGATTGGCAGCTCCCGCTGCTCTATCAGATCGGGCTCTCCTACGAGAGGCTCTACCAGGCCGGGCGCGCAGAAAAAAGCTACCGTGCTCTCGTGCTTCGGGCTGGTGAAGCGGGGGCCGCCTTGACGACTTCATTGCGGCCTTTGGTGGATATGGCGCGATGGCGGGCTGATCAGGTCCGATGGCAGGACCAGGCACGTCGCACAAATGCTTTCTTCGGTGCCTCCATCACAAAGCCCTTGCCCTCGGAAACTCCTTCAACCCCCTAACGCCATGGACTCCTCCGACGTCTCGCAAATCCTCAAGTCCCTCTCCACTGCACTCAACGAACACCAGGAGCTGGTGGAGAGGTTACTCGCAGTCGTGGAGGCCGAATCACGGGGCTTTGTGGATGGTCAACAAAGCGTGTCGGGTGGGGCTGCGGAGGCTAAACGTCGCTTGCTCCCACAGGTCGATGCCTCCGTCCGCAGACTCCGGGCCGAAAGGGAGGCCTGGTTGCGGATCCCGGCGGAGGAACGCCAAAAGCGACCTGAGGCCGCCCATCAGATGCAAAGGGTCCAGGATCTTCTGATGAAAGTGATCCTCCGTGATCGTGAGAACGAACAGGTTCTGCTCCAGCAGGGACGAGTTCCAGCGGGGCAGATGGCCCGGGTTCAGCCGCCGGCCCGGTCTCACTTCGTGTCCGAGCTCTACAAGCGCAACCAGACAACGTCCCCGTCCTGATCGATCAACCGGCGATGGGCGGTTCCGCAGGCGTTGCAGGCAGTGCCATCAGGGCCATCTCGATACGCCGCGGATTCCTAGGATGTCCAAAGTCTGCATGGCGGATCTCCGTCTTTTCATCAGGCCTCGATCGCAGTACTTCCAGGATCGTCTCCAACTCGCTGGGTTTCAGGCTGAGATTGATCGAGGGTTCCTCGCTGACACGAAACGCCTTCCGGGCAAACTCCATCATCAAGGCGCAAGGCTCCAGGCATGGAACGAGGCTCTTTTCCCCAGCCCCATCCTCCGGCAGTCCGGGGATGGTCCAGAGTCTCCGCTTCAAGCAGAACCGCGACGCACAACAGGCCTTCGCAGCCCTTGCCGCGTCCATGTCCGACAGCATCGCCGTGATGCGATACATCCCCGTCTGCCGGTTGCAGTAATCCCGATACGAGATGGCAGCGCCGGCTCCCTCGCGCGCCGAGTAGAAATCTGCGATGGCCCCGGGGTAAAGTTCCTGGATTCCCTCCTCCAGGGCTTGGGGACTGGAGGCTTTGTAGATCCAGCCTTGGACCAGATCCGGGGAGGACCTCAAAGGGCGAAATGCTCCATTCACATCAAAGTGTGCAAGCTTGCGGAGCTCAGCGGGGTTGAGAGGTCGGAGCGCGTTCGTGTCCTCATGCCGGTCCAGGACGTGCCGGACTTCGAACCCGCCCGGACATCCTGCTCTGGATATCCAGGCCTGGGCAAAACCGAGGCCATCGGTGTCGGGGACCGAAGCCAGAAAAAACTCCAATGCGGGAGATATTGAACTCACGCTCGCGACGCTAACCGCTCGACGGACCGTTGCAAAAAAAATCATTCGGCGTCATTGACTTCCTGTGACCGAGGTCGAGGATTTGCCCATGTCGCTAGACTCAATCATCTACCCACGCAGCCCCCGGGAAACCATGTCTGGTTGGCCTTATTTGCCCCGTTTCGTCGACAAGATCCGACTGCACCTCGCAGGCAAGTTGCATTCAGACTACAAGGACAACTTCTGTCATCGGGGCTTCGATGCCGCTTGGTTGAAGGCGGCTGGACTCACTGCCGACCAATTCATCGAGGTCGTACGCCACTCAACGACTGATGGCGAAGTTGCCGACTGGGTGCGTCGCAACGTCAGGGTTACGGATCAAGTCAGGGCGGACTTTGGCAGATTCCTGCTGAACCATGGACTCGAGACCGACGAGGCGCTCAGAGCCCGGCTCAATTCCCGCAAGGAAGCTGCCGGACTGTCGCATCGCGATGACATCAAGACATTCATCGACTTTATCGACGCGGATGAGAAGCGGACTTGATTGCGTTTAAGCACCTGGATCTGGTCGTTACAGATAAGAACCGAAAAGGAGTGAGAACCACGGAAAACCCGGAGCACACGGAAAGAAAACCGGGTCTAGTCATTCCCTTTTCTTAAGTGTCTTCCCCAATCCGTGGTCCATCCATCACTGATTTCAGTTCATGGACTAGGCGCCGAGGGAGGAGGGTGTTGCCCTGGAAAGTGGGTCGGAAGTGCAGCGCGCCAATCTATTCCCCGGTTCCCAAAGGTTTCCCGTAGGTCGCCTCCGCGCTTTGGCTGTTCGGTTGCACCGGTATTCTGATGGCTTTCCCCTGCGGCCAGCGGACCTCCACCCCAACCACGGGTTCGGCTGCTCCCATGAGGATTCGAGGTTCGTCCTGCGACAGATACCCTCCACCTGCTCGAACCTCGCGTCGCGGACCTTTCCTGTTTGCATAGATCAGTCGCACCGAGGCACCGATGGCATCCGGGTTGACCGATGAGCCGTTTAGTTGCACGTGGATGCCGGGTTTGCCCGTGTCATTTCGAAACAGCAAAGTCGAGTGGTTGTGCTGGGCAACGACGAGATCCAGTCTTCCATCTCGATTAAAGTCCGCTGCAGCGACACCGCGACCGTCCCCTCGCTGGCGAATGCCGCTCTCCTTGGGAGGCAAAGCCTGGAAGGAACCATCGCCCCGGCCTCGCAACAGCACACCGTCGCCCGAGTTTGCGGGTGGTGTTATGGAATCCACGGCGGAGAGGTTCTGTGCCAGAAACACATCCTCGTTGCCATCTCCGTCGAAGTCGCCCAGGCCAATCCCGAAGCACGGAGCTCGCTGTGCCTCCATCGGCAGCATGGTTGCCTCAAATTTGTTGCTCCGATTCAGGAAGATCGTGGATGCAAAAGTGTCCGCTCGGATCAACGTTGCCCTTTGCCTGGCATCCCCGAGGATTTCGTCGAAGGAGGCATGGTTGTAGGCGGAGTAACTGGGGAATCGATCCCTTAGCGAGGGCCAGGTCAGAGCAACCTGGTTGAATGGCCGCAGCGCGACCCAGGTTCCCCTCGCCGAATCCTCCACCCCCTCGAGAAATCCAAAGGTTCCATCACCTCGCAGGTCGCCATATGCCATCATGATGCGACCAGCCCGGCCGTTGCGGATGGCCACTCCATTGTTCAATCCTTCGTTCGAGGCCATCAAATCCATGCGTCCGTCGTTGTTAAAATCCCCTGCGATAATTCCGTTCCACAAGCCGATCTCGTTGCCGAGTCCCCAGGCTTTCGTGGCATCCACCAGACGTCCCTTCTCATTGATCAATACCCTTACCGGCCCCCATTCGCAGGCCAGCGCCAGATCCGGATCACCATCATCGTCCAGGTCGCTGAACACCGCGCCTGAGACCAGGCCAATGTTCTTCAACACAGGGTCAGCTTCTGTGTCAGCTGCATATCTTCCTCCTTCAAGTCGGAGGATGGTTGAACTTGCGGGCGCAGGCCATCTTCCCGGAACACACCGTCCCCCAACGAAGAGATCAAGGTCTCCATCCCCGTCGATGTCCGTCATTGCGAGGGGGCCGGGATACGACGGCAGCGACAGTGGTTTCAACACTTCGGCAGCGGTGGCGTTTAACGGCAGGAGTTGGCTTGGCACATTTGGGTCAAGGGAACCTTTCGTTCCGAAGGTCGCAATGTTCGTGGTGCCCAGTTTCACTGACAGAATCGCCAGCACTTCTCCACCCACGTGATGGCCAGGGTCGAGCCCTGCATACTTGTAGGAATCACCCGGCCCGATCCCGACTCTGGAGGGACCGGTTTGCCCTCCGTGGATCAACCAGAGTTCAGCCCCATTCGTTCCACCGGTGGCGCTCCAGGCTGTTCCCGGGCTCAGCGAGCCAAAATCTCGTGGGAGCGATCCTTGGACTGATGATGCCGCATCGTTCGAAGCGGAGTGTCGATGCCGGAGTCTGGCCGTCAGGTTTTCAAACAGGGGCTTGACGGTGGGTTGGGCGGGAGGCGTTTCGGGCTGGG
>VHDG01000289.1 GCA_016871475.1 Verrucomicrobiota bacterium | reverse complement strand
CAGCCGGCCGTGCCCGTCGCAACGGAAGGTCTCGGCGTCCGCGAGGGGGTCCTCGAAGCGCTCGCCCCAGAGCGTCCTCCACAGGCGGTCATAGGTGAGGGACAGGCCCTCCCGGGATCCGGTCAGGGTTTGCACGACGTTGGGATGGTAGACGATGTCGGAATACGAAACGACGCACTCGCCGTCACGCAGCCAAGCGTCGGCGCAGAGCAGCGAGGACACCATGTTAGTCTGCGCCCATCTGGGATTCTCGAGAAGGGTGTAGCCCGGGCCGGCCAGGGATTCAGCCCGGTATCCGCGCACGACCGCGACCTCGGTGACGCCGGCGGTGCGGAGGGCGGCGAATTGCCATTCCAGCAGAGGGCGGCCGGCGAGTTCCACCAGGCACTTGGGTTTGTGGGCGGTCAGGCTCCTCATCCGGGAGCCACGGCCAGCAGCGAGAATCAATGCACGCATGGAAGTGTTGCTTTATGTCCTGAAGTTATTTCGGCCTCATCCGCGACCGGGTTGGCCCCCGGGACCACGGTCGGAAGACCCAGCAGGCCCCGCAGCAGGGACACATCCTCTGGATCCGCGACGGGGGTCCGTTCAGGGTGCCACTGCACCGCTGCCAGCGGGGCGGAGCGGTGGACGAAGGCCTCGGCCCAGCCATCCTCGGAGACTGCGGCGACTGCCAGCTCCGGAGCGAGGTCCTCCGCCCGGACTCCAAAGGCATGATAGGAGTTCACCACACGCTCCCCCGGCGATGCAGAGGTCTGGCCGCATAAAATCGCGTGGCGGGTCCCGACATGGGATTCCCTGGGACACGATCGGATGACACCGCCGAAGTGCGCCTGGATGAGCTGAAGTCCCCTGCACACACCGAGCAGGGGCAGGGACTCTCGGATCGCGAGGGAAACAAGGGCTTGCTCCGTTTCGTCACGCAGCGCGACCTCGCCGAGGTCGTTGCCGCCGGTCAGGATCAAGGCGTCGAGACCCCAGTTCCGGACGTGGTCGATCACCCCGCCGCCGACGTTGGGCAGCGGCATCCAGATGCAGTCAGGAATCGCCTCCCCCAGGAACCGCGCCCAGTCCCACGCGAGCGCGTCGCGCGGCTCGGCGTAGCCCTCGGCCCAAACCACCCTCATGGTCAGCCCGAGACGTCTCATGGGGTTCCAGTGACGGGACGGACAATCTTCTCGCCGCAACGGAGTTCCACCCGGTTGGCCGATGCGAGGCGGTCGAAAAGGGTCTCCCCCACTCCGATTGCCGCCGGGATTCCAAGTTCGGCACAGCGGATGGTCATGTGAGAGTTGGCTCCGCCGAACTTGGTGATCAACCCGGCGATCCCCTTGGTGAAGATCCAGTCGAACCCGGGATCGGCACATTCGATGCAGACCAGCCTGCCGAACAGGTCGGCGGTTCCGGTCATGCGGTTGCTGATGCGCACCGGAATCCCCTCCAGCCGCTTGCTGGTCACAAAGTTCGCCGCCCCGCGATGCTGGGGGATGACGTAGAGGTCCTGGGCCCCGCGGATGATGTAGCCCAGTCGCAGTCCCCGCATCTCCCGGGCCTGGGTCCGGCGGCTCTGGGCAAGCTCCTGGAAGTGCGTCTCCCGGTCGCGCGTGACCGGGCTGGTCAGGGTGTCGGAAAGGTCGGACAGCGTGAGGAAGGCAAGATCCTCGCGGGTCAGGCCGATGTGCTCGCCCCACTCAGCGATGCTCTCGATGGCATCACTTAGCGGCCGGGTGAAGATGAACTTCACGTGCTCCCGTCCCGTGATGGCCCGGGCCGCGTAGGCGAAAAGCCGGTCGGGGTCGCCCGGCAGACCGGATTCTCTCATCAGGCGGGAGAATCCCTCGTGCTCCGCGGGTGAGAGGGTGAAGGGTGCCCCCTCCTGACGGGGCCCGCGCGCGGTCTCGACCACCGAGTCGCGAAACAGTTCCTCCCGCTGGTCATATCGGGGGCTCAGGATGTCGAAGGTGCCAGGGCGAAGATGACCGTAGCGGCGGAGAAATCCGCCCTTGGATGCCTCTCCCGTCGCGACCTCTGCGAAATCCGCAGCCATGAGGCTGGCGGGCGTGACCAGGCTTCGCTTGAAGGCTTCCAGGCGGTCCGGACCCCAGACGTTCCGCTGGATCGCGGAATGGAGAAGCGCTTCCGCGATGAATGCGTGCCGCGCAACCGTCGCGAAGGCCCTCGTCCCATATTGCCTGCAGGAGGTCAACAGGGTGAAGGCACGCCGCAACGGGGTCTCGGGCAGGGGCGACGACTCCGGTTCGGCCTGAAGGATGTCGATGCGACGGAGGGCGCGCGACAGCGAACCATCCAGCCCCGGATCGAGGTTCTCGGCGGTGAGGCGCCGGACTGCATCCACATAGTTGCGATGGGACGCGGGATCCAGAATGCCGGCGTAGCGGGTGAAGAGATTGTGTTCAAAGGCGAAGTCGAAGGCGGTCTGCGCCACCTCGAACTCGACCTTGTCATGGAACTCCGGGTGTTCGGCAAGTCGCTGGATCCAGGCGTTGACCACTGCGTTCTCGATCGACCGGGGCAGCCCGTTGGGGAGGAACGAGGCGAAGCTGTTCCGGACGTCGATATAGGGACGGCCCGCGAGGGTGACCATCAGCGGTTCGTCCAGCACGGGCCGGTAGCCCATGGAGGCGCGCGCCTCCTGCCAGACGCTGTCGCTGATCAGGTGGCGGAAGAGCGAGGTCGCCAGGGGGCCGGGCTCCGCGCCGATGAGCTCCGCGGGATTCCAGTCGGGCATCTGCCCCAGGATCGTGGTCTCCCCCGGAACGCCCGGCTTGGGTCGTGACGTCTCCTGGAAAAACTGCTCCACCTGCTCCAGGGCCTCGCTCAGCCGTGTCCGGACGGCGCGGTTCCAGTTTCGCTGCACCGCGATGCGCCGCACCTGGAGAAGATGCACACAGCCGTCGGCGGTCTGGGCAAACTCAATGTCGAGGGGTGTCCTGCCGCCGCAGAAGGACTCCAATTCCTTCGCCATGGACAGCAGCGCGGCGATGCGTGGCGATTCCACAAAATCGGCGGGCGCGTCCCGATGCACGACCAGGCTCTTGCTGACATCCGTGCCGCCGGTGATCACATCGGTGCGACCGGATTCATCGTCGTAGTTCAGGATGTAATAGGGCGCGCCGTTCGTGAGGTCGTGGGTCATGATGACCCCGCTCATCACGACATGCTCCAGCATCGGCTGGATGAGGACCTGGTTTCTGGGGTGCGGTGAGCGATAGCTTGCGATGACCTCGTCCACCGCCTTCATCACCTGGGCTTCGTCACTGACTGTCACGTTGAGCACCGACCGGAAGGCGCCGGCGAAGCTTTCGGAAGCACTGTCCTCACGGCAGGCGCTGCTTCGCACCGCGAGGTGTCCGGCAGGGAACCGGCTTTGGATCCTGGCTACGACCGGCCCGGGATCCTGACGCCATTCCTCCACCGTGAAGTGAAGGACCTCCGGGATGCTGCAGCAGCGCACGAGTGACGTGAGTCGTTCCAGGGTCTCTGCCTTGGTGCCGAAGACCAGCGAAACTTCCCGGCCAGGGGCTCGGGATTGCCGCCTGGTGTCGAAGACGACCTCGGTGTCGGTGGAAATCATGGTGCGGGGTGCGGGGTGTGGGAGATTTCCGGCCTGGAACCCGAAGCAAACCACCCGGTCCGTGTTCGGATCCGAAACCTTTTTACCCTCGGCAGTGCAGAATCTGCCCGATAGCCGCCGGGCCCATGCCCCGTGTCGGGCTGGCCAAACAGCCTGGTGAGCGAGCCTTTGCCTCGATGTCTGCCATGCTCCCAATTCATCAACTGGTGCGGAACAGATCCCGTGCCATCCCGGATCCATTCACAACTTTCTTGTCTCCGTCGACGGGCGTTGGTGTCTTGCCATTCCGGCGGCAGGCGCACGTCCGTTCGTGTTCAAACTCGGTCGCACCAACAGCATCGTCAAACTCGACTCCGGCTCCATCGGCATCCACTTCCACGGGCTGAATCACGATGGCTCCCTTGCCATCGCGCGCGACGACCGTCACCCCACACAGGTGCAGCTGTGGGATCTCCGTGCCGGCCGACCCACATCCATCCTCGATGTCGGGGTGACCGTCCGACACACCGCGCTGAGCCCCGATGATCGCCGGATTGCGGTTTCAGGAATCGGATCCACGACGATCTGGTCGAGGGACACCTTCAAGTTACGGCATCGCATCCTCCATCCCGACACGGAGGAAAATCACCATCCCCTCGCGTTCAGTCCGGACGGGCGGACACTGGCTGTGGCCGCTTCGGACCGTGAGATCTGGCTTGCTGATGTTGAGACCGGAGCGATTCTGGCCTCGCTGCCCGTCGACCGAATGGTGGTCGCGGTGGGCTTTAGCGCCTCCGGAAACCAGCTTGTGGTGACTGGTGAGAGCGGATGGTTCGACCTTTGGAATCTCCACCTGCTCCGGGCAAACCTGGCTGCGCTGAACCTCGATTGGCCTGGCGCCCCGATGTCCGAAGTGCCTGAGCCACCCACCACATTCCCCATCAAACGTTGACGCAGGTCCTCATCGAGTTCGCCTGCAGCAACTGACGCTGCGCAGCCTTGGCATCGAGGACCAAGCGCCGATTACGATTACGAGGGGGGTCGCACCGGGAAGATGTGAGATGCCCCTGATGATAGATCACCATGGCGATTGTAAAGGACATCGCACCCCGGATGGTGCCTTGGAAGGCCTGCATCCCACGCGGCCACGCGACTGTTCCTGATCAAGGCACAGGTCTCATTTTCACTCCGGTGTGCCTCCAGAGTTTTGCTTTCAACGAAGGAAACAGCTCAAGCGCGTTGTCGCGAAGGATCTGCCGCCCGATCCGAAGTGCGTGTTCCTCGCGAAGCTCCTTGCGTTCGACCTTCTCCGCGAGTGCCTCGGCCAGACAACGCCGGGTGAACTCAGTCGCCGCATAGATGCCCTCGGCATGATGCGCATCCGCACCCCACAGAATCCGGTTCGAGCCCATCACCTCGAGCCACTCCTGAAAGGCACGTTTCCCCATCGTGTAGCTGATGGTGGGCAGCCATACGGAGTCCACCCAGACGTTCTTGTGGCGGGTGGCGATCGCGCCGGTCTCGCCAATCCACGGATAGCCGCCGTGGAAGAGGATGAACCGGGTGTTGGGGTTGGCGGCGATCAGGTCCACCAGCAGCATTGGATTGCTGCCCTGAATCCGCGCGTGGCCTGTGTGAATCTGGAACGGAAGATCCAGCTTCGCGCTCAGCTCCACGATGCGCCAAAGGATATAGTCCTGAAGCGCCTTGGCATCTGCGGATGGCAGTTGTGAAATCGAGCGCCCCCATCCGCGTTCAGCGCGCTCCTTTGAAACCTTTTCGAAATCCAGGGTGCGTTCGTAGGCGGTGGTGGTCTTCAAACACACCGCACCCTTCGATTTCCCGAACATCATGATGCGTTCGATGACGGCGATGTAGTCATCGAGGGACTCCAGCTTCAGCCCGTGGCGGGCCGCGAACTGATGGGGGGAGTCGTTCGGGTTGGGAACGTCGGCGGGATGCCAGCCGCGGATCAGGGCGGTCACATTCACCGTGGGAACCGCAAACGGATACTCGAGCTCGAATCCGGTCCTGTTCCAATACGGATCCATCACCATCAACTCGATGTTGGCGCGCTCAGTCACGACCTCGTACACCCACTTGGGATCCTTGTAATGATCGAAGATCCGTTCGTTAAGACGGGCTGCGTCC
>VHDG01000288.1 GCA_016871475.1 Verrucomicrobiota bacterium | reverse complement strand
GATTCGGAGGCTGGATCCTGATGGAACGATAAGGACCGTTTTTAGCGATGCCGGGCTGGGGTTCGTGGGGCGCGGCTTGTGGGTCAACGCGGATGGGTCATTGGTGTATTACGCCAACGGGGGTGAGGTGCGAGTTTGGACTCCTGCAGAGGGCGGCCGGGTGCTGGCTTCGGGATTCAGCGGCGGCCTGGCCAATCTGACGGTGGATCCCCAGGGCCGTGTGGTCGTCACAGACCGCAATGCACACTCCGTGTTCCGTATCGGATCGGATGGCATCCCCCTTCGCATAGCGGGGAATGGGACTGCAATCGGAGGAGGAGACGGGCAGCCGGCATTGGCAACCGGATTGGAGGAAGTGCGTGGCGTGGCTTTTGTTCCATCAGGCGGTTTTTTTGTGGGCACACACCGGGGCAGCGACATCTGGTTCATCGATAATGAGAACGTGGCTCACCTCTTTATCTCGGGGGTTCGAAATTCGAATCCTCTCCTCGGCGAAGGCCAGATTGCGTCTGCCCCCGGCAACAAGCTGAGCGAAGTCCGTGCGGTGAACCTCACTCCTGGGGGCGATTTGATCATCACTCAAAGTGATGAGAGCAACGTGCGGATCGTTGAGAACACCCTGCCCTCCGAGGTGGGAGTATTGTCCATATGCCTCAAGGGTCTTCCAGTCGTGAGGTGGGCGACAGGTTGGGAGGGTGGCGTCGTGGAGGAAACAGCCGATGTCGTCGCCGGCCCGTGGACAGTGGCTCGAGGCTGGGAAGCTGGGCGGGCTGCGTTCGAACTCACAGGGCAGCGGAGGCATGGATTCCTCCGGATCCAACCTGGGGTCCGGTGGGTTGCACCTTAGCCGGAGCGATGGCTAATCCTCGGCTAATTGAGCTCTTCTGATTTCACAGCGGAGCTCTCCAGGAGTTTTTGGCGAGTGGCTTCGATCTTCGCCAGGATAAGCTTCTTGTTCTGCTCGCCCATTCGTCCGAGCTGGGCTTCAAGTCCTCCGATCCGACTTTCATAGGCACGGAGGCGTTCCTGCAGGGGAGTCTTGAGCAGCTCAAGTCGGCGTTCCAGTTCGGCCAGGTCTTGCGCGGCCTGTTGCTGGAGGGAGTCTGATTCCTGGCGGGATTGGAGCAGGCGTGCGACGACTCTCTCACGCATCTCCCGGGCAAGCGTCGCTGTGTCCTGCTTGGCGGAGGCACGCGGGGGTTGGTTTGGTTGGAACACTTGGACACTCGATGATTGCAGCGTGAATCGGGGTGGAAGAAACAACAGGAGGCCGAAGAAGCCCATCGCGCCCCCCAGCATGGCAACGACGACAACACGAGCGAAGGTGGACCTGGCCGGAGAAGTTTCGGAATGTCTTTGGTGGGTGAGCGTCGGGACCATGGCGCCAGGCGGGTCGACGGGAACTGCACTGCCGGGTGGGGCAGCGGGAGATGGGTTCTGTTGAGTATCCAGGGGTGGGGTTGGGCTGGGGGCAGGTTGGTAGCCTTGGGCCGGTCGGGCCGTGAACTTCAGAGTGAATGGCTTCCGGGCATCAGCCCTGAGCACAAGATCATAGCGTTGACGGAAGGAGGATCGGATCGGCAGCCGAAGGAGGGCTCTGGATTCGGCGATCCACTCGGCTCCCTCCAATTCAAGACTCTCCCAAACCACATCCCCTCCCGGTGAAGAGACGAGTCTGTTCTCCGCATTCGGGGGAACGGGGCCGAGCAGGGAAATGGTTATGGATCCGGAACGTTCGGCGATGAGGGAAAACGCGGCCTGTGTCGGAGTGTTTGTGGAGAGTGGGAGGGTGGCGGTCCAGGCCCTGGACTGGTCCCGGGATTTCATCCAGGTCGGGCGCGTGAAGCTGGGGGTTCCAGCCAGCGGGGTGGGTTGCGAGAGGCTTCCGGTTTGCAACTGGCCGTAGAGATCGATGCGAGCTGAGGGGGCTGGCTTGAACTCGCTTTGCCCAGGAGAGTCGGCGGCGAACAAGGTCGGGGTCACAAGGATGAGCAAGAAGCGGGCAAGGGAGAGGAAGTGCCTTTGGATGACTGACTTTCCACCCAGGGACAGGGTTCCCGCAGCCCATGGCGGGCGTATCCGGTGGCCGATGTTCGTGCGGCGCATGGGAGCTTGTGTAGCAAAGGCTGAGGAGCGAGGAACAGTCCTTTCGTTCTACATTTTTGACCAAAAATGAGACTCTCAATTGACGGCTTGGAGTCCTGTGTTACGGTGCTGAGGCATTTATGAGCGCCAGCAAACTGGATCCATTCGCCCCTTTCGGGCCATTTTTGGTTCAAGTCATGGGTCAAAAGTTGACTCTCGCCTCAGGTTGCGTGCGGGTTCACAAGAACGGCATTCAATTCAAGTGCCGCCAGGAATTCCAACCCTGGACTGAGATGACGGTTGAGCTTGAGTCTCCGCAGGACAGCGATCGGATCCACGCCCATGGGATCGTGGTGGCCTGCGCAGGGTCTCGCCATGCCGGCTACACAGTTTCGATGGTGTTCACGCAGCTTTCCCCTCAGTCCAAAGCCCGTCTGGATTCCCTGGCGGCTGCTGGCTACTCCATGTAGCCCTGTTGACCTCCTCAATTCCTGTTCCATGGAAATGTTCAGTAAGATCTTGAAGGCCGCCGTTGATGGCGGGGCATCCGACATTCACCTGAAGGTTGAGACGCCAGTCATTTTTCGAATCAACCGGCACCTCGTGGCCATTGAGTGCCCCATGCCGACCGTCGCATGGATGGACAACGTGGTGGATAGCATCGTGCCCAAGCACGCGCGGGAGCGGTTGGACAGGGATCGGGAAGTTGATTTTTCTTATTTTATTCCCGGCGTGGGACGGTTCCGAACCAATGTTTTTCAGCAACGCGGAACCTGGTGTCTTGCGATGCGTTTTGTGAAGACCCAGGTGCCGGGGTTTGAAGAGCTTGGCCTGCTGCCTGTGATCAAGAAGATCTCCGAATCCCCGCGCGGGATCGTGCTGGTGGCGGGTTCCACCGGTTCAGGCAAGTCCACCACGCTCGCGGCCATGATCGAGCACATCAATGGTCACAGCCGCAAACACATCGTCACTCTGGAGGATCCCATCGAATTCGTTTTCGAGGATAACCAGTCGGTGATCGAGCAGCGCGAGGTGGGTTTGGACACAATGTCATTCCATAGCGCGCTCAAGCATGTGCTGCGCCAGGATCCCGATGTGATCATGGTGGGCGAGATGCGGGATGCCATCAGTTTCCAGGCGGCGATGAGTGCTGCCGACACCGGCCATCTGGTGTTGTCCACCCTTCACACCACCAACGCTTCGCTGTCGGTGACGCGTATTCTTGACTTCTTCAAGGCCGAGGAACGCGAGCAGATCCGGCGTCAGCTTGCCGGAACACTTCAAGCTGTGATTTGCCAGCGCATGGTGCCGACGGTGACGGGAAGCCTGACGCCTGCCATTGAGATCATGATCAACACTCCCACCGTCCGAAAACTCATCGAGGAAAACCGGCTCGACAAGCTGGCGGTGGCGATCGAGACGGGCACCGACGACGGGATGCTGAATTTCAATCAGGCGCTGTTCGAGCTCGTGAAGGCGGGCAAGGTTGCGGAGAAGGATGCCTTGTTGAAAGCGACCAACGCCCAGGCCCTTGAAATGAACTTCCAGGGCATCTTCCTAAGCGAAGGAAAACGGATCCTCGGTTAGTTTCGCGGTTGCCAGGGGGCGATCTGAGCCCGGTTGGCCTCGAAGACCTCCGGGCTGATCGGATAGGGCTGCGACTTGTGGTCCTGCTGGAGACGTCCCCTCGTCAGCTTGAGAAAACTCTCGCTGTTGTCGTGCGACCAGCAGATCAGGAAGTCCCGGTTCGGAACTCCAAACAAAAAGGGTGATCCCAGCTTGGATGCGACAAAGGCGCGAAAGTCAGGGATCAATATCCGCGCAGCATCGAATCCATCCAGGGTTTGAACGGCGATCAGTCGATCGGGGCCCGGGACATAACTAACCTGGGTTCGTCCCTGGCAGGCTTCGTTGAGATTGCTGCATGCGGTGATTTCCAGCTCATCCCAATTGATTCTCCATCGAATAAGGTCCTCGGCGGAGATGTAACGAAATGCGACGTCACTGTCCACGACCGCCAGCTTCACCAATCCCCCTCCAAGGGGCACGTGAGCAAGCGGCGCACTCGACAGGATGCTCTCCGAAGTGAGCTGAATCCTGACCTTGTCCCGGACCTGGGGCCAATCGAGTTCGTCCAACTCCAGCTTTGTGAGGCTGTCCAATACGGCTGCGACATGACGCGTGATCATCTCCTTCTCCTCCGCTTTCGAAGAACGCAGCTTCTTGATGGTGGCACGCAGGTTGGCCAGGTTGCAGCTGATGCCGTCGGCCAGGATGATCTCGGGGTGCCCGCCGGGGTGCCATTTTCGGTGAGGGAGGGCGTCGGCGAGCACGCGCAGAACCTTCTTTTGAAATGCGGCTTCGGTCTTGCGCTCTCTCCAGTTGCGGAAGAAATCAAACATCGGCGCGATCATTTGCATTATTTGAAGCGGTAAAGCGAGGGTAAATGCGGTCGATATTGACCTCGGGCAATCCTTTGCCAGCCGGCCATCATGAGTCACGTCGCCCATTTTCAGCCTTTGTGGTGGGTTCCCTTCCACCCAGCCCGCTTATTTCATACCGCGCCCCCATCTTCCAGGTTGTCACCCCCATCCTCGGGGTTTTTTCGGTGGCTTTTGCCCCGCGGGCCGGAAACTCGAGTCGTACCTCGCCGGACTGACCCGCGTCACGGAGCATCTCAACGAGGTTCAACCTCCGTTCCGGGGAGACACCACGGGCGCAATTCCCTGCAATCACAACGTGTTTTTTTCTTGGCGAACCCTGCCGCGAGAATAGGTTCCACCTCGTGAACCGACTACGGGTCATATGGATTCCGCTTCTGGTCATCTACTGGCTGGTCGCCATGAACCATTGCCTGTGGGAAAGATTCTCGCCTCTCAAGTTCCTGGCGTGCGCGTCCTGCACATCCTGTGATCAGTGTGATCAAGAGCCCAGACACGATGCAGAGAGCGCGTGTTGCAAGCTCGAATCCTCGCTGTTCAAGAATGAGGAAACCACACGCACGCCTCTCCCTGATGCAGGTTGTCCGTTTCTAACCCCAGAGCAGCAGGAGTGGGCTGAGAAGAGAATTTCGTTCCACGCTTTTTCTCCACGATTCCCAGGAGAATCTCCACCTCTCCTCTCTTCCTTCGGGGTTCTCCAGACCTCGTCTTATCCTGCTCGAGCTCCATCCTCGCAGCACCCAGCCTGAATTCACAGGCTAACCGGCCGCCCTCGGACCCGCTGTTTCAAAGAAACCGCTCCTTCGACGGGCTTTTCACTCAGTCAGCTGGAAGTGTTCTCGTGGGCATAGGTGCTCACACATCGAATGAAACCATTTCTCTTGTTCTCGAAGTTGAAGGTCGTGCTTGGGTTTGTCCTGACATCCGCTGCTGCGACGGCATGGGGCGAAGCCCTGCCCAATTCTCCGCAACCGGTGGGTTTGGAGGCCATCACCCGGGAAGCGTTGGACCGCAATCCTGAGGGACGCTGGTTTCTTGCCGAGCTCGAAGTTGCGCGGAGTCTCCGGAAGCAGGCCGGGCTCAGGCCTCCTCCCGAGGTGTCGGGGGAGGCAGGTCGAAAGTCAGTGCGCGGTAACGGACTTCATGAAGAAGGCGTGGCATGGGCAGCAAGTGTCACTCAGGCTTTTGAGTGGCCTGGTCG
>VHDG01000287.1 GCA_016871475.1 Verrucomicrobiota bacterium | reverse complement strand
ATCCGGAAGCACCTCCAGCAAAACTCCTGTAATCCCGGTCAGCTCGGTTGAGACATCCATCGTGATGGTGTCATAGATCGGGTTCACGCCATGGCCAAGCAGGGAGCCATCAGGCAGATTTGTATAGCTCGAGCCACCGTTGGAAAACGCGTTCGTGATGGGCAGGACCTGCCAGGCCCCCTGAGCGCGAGTCATCTGTTTCTCCCAGCGTGACTGCTCCCTCGCAAGATCCTCCCGGATGCTCTTCAACCTGGCCTGGGTCGTCTCCAGACGTTCATTCAGGTACCTCTCCGTGCCGGATAGATCAGGTCTCGGCACATCGATGCTCGGTGCCGTGTTGTAGTTGCCTCCGTCTGTGCTGTTGTTGAAGAACGCATAGAACTGGTAGTACTCGTCGTGCGAGATCGGGTCGTACTTGTGCGTATGGCACTCAGCACAATTCAAAGTCAGTCCCAGCCAGGCTGTCCCCACAGTAGCAACCCTGTCCTTTACCGCCTTCGTCCGATACTCCTCCGCATCGCCGCCACCCTCATCATTGATCTTCGTGTTCCGATTGAAGCCGGTGGCGATCAACTGGCCTGTCGTGGGATTGGGAACCAGGTCTCCGGCAATTTGATCAATCGTGAACTGGTCGAAAGGCTGGTTGCGATTGAAAGACTGAATGACCCAGTCGCGATACGGCCAGATGGAGCGCGACAGGTCCACCTGATAACCGTTCGAGTCCGCATATCGTGCAAGATCGAGCCAGCTCCGCGCCATGTGCTCTCCGTAGTGGGGGGAGGCGAGAAGACGATCGACAAGCCGCTCGTAGGCGTCGGGGGAGAGATCATTGACGAAGGCTTTCACCTCGGCCCAGGAAGGCGGCAGGCCGGTGAGATCAAGATGGACGCGCCTCACCAGCGTGTGCTTGTCGGCTTCCGGAGAGGGCTTCAGGCCGGCGGTCTCCTGGCGAGCGAGCACGAATCGGTCGATATCATTTCTAGCCCAGCGAGGATCCCCCGCAGCCGGCGCAGGCTGGCGAACGGGGGCACGATAAGCCCAGTGACTTCTGACATCCACCTCCGGCCAGACCGCGCCCTCCTGAATCCACTGCCGGAGCGCCGCTATCTCCTTTGGTGTGAGCGCGCCTCCCTTGGCAGGCATCAGCTCATCGGAATCGCTTGTTGTGATGCGTTTCATCAACTCGCTTTCCTCGGGTTTGCCCGGAACCACCGCCGCCCGGCCTGACTTTGCGGCCGTGATCGCACCGGAGCGCGAGTCGAGACGCAGCCTGGACTTCTGCTGATCAGGCCCATGGCACTCGGAACATCGCTTGATGAGAATCGGCTCGATCTCCCGGCTGAAGTCGACAGGAGTGCCGAGGGCCACCCCAGATAGCAGGGGGTACAGGGGCAGGCAGATCCCGATCAGGACCATCCGGTGGATGATTTTCAGAGAGTCTGACAACATAGGGCCCTCATTCCTGAGCGAACCCATGGAAAACGTCGAGAAGAAAGGCTGTGGACAGGGGTGGTGCGGCGCATCTCGAAGTGGTTGGTGGGACCCCGAGGCTGCACCGCAGAGACGGGAAGGGCGCAGAGAAGAATTCCAATTCCGTTCTAAAATCCCTCTGCGTAATTCCCGCCTTTGCGGTGTTAGCCCCGTCCTGAAACAGGTCGCCGCTTCACGTATCACCCGCCCGCCGGGAAGTCCGTCAGGTTCGTGTTGCCCTGCCGATAGCTTGTGTTGTGGGCATGTCCGCTTTACAGTACCCCCAATCCATGAACGCGTGTTGTTCTCCTCAAGGCCTTGCCAGGTTTATCTCCGTGGTGAGCACTGGATGGACGGGCCGATGCCTGCTGGTCGCCGTCATGTTCGTCGTCGGTCCTTCCACGGCAGTGGCACAGGTCGCGGGAAAGGAGTCTCATGACACGTTGATCAACATGGGGGAGATCTGGCGTGTGCGGAAGGTGCCGTTTCAGCTGGAGAAGCCTGCCAGGGACTGGACTGAGCGGGGTTTCAATGATTCCTCCTGGGAGCGGCTGATTCCCGGAGTGGATCTCCATCATTCCCATGCCGCGCTCCAGGATGCCCAGGTGCATGTTGTTCCATCGAGGGTCTTCATGCGCACCACTTTCCAGGTCGGCGCTGGCTCACGCATCCGATCCCTGCGTCTGCGGGTCGAGCACGAGCTGGGTTTCAAGGCTTACCTCAATGGACGCGTGATCGCTGATCACCCCGCCTTTGGGATGGTCCGTCAAAAGCTGACTCTCTCATCGGGAGTGGAGGAGGAGATCAAGGTGCATGTGGCGGAGATCGACATCTCGGCTCATCGCACTTTGTTGACCGAGGGAGAGAACGTTCTTGCGCTGGAGGGGAGCCAGCGGCTTGGCAACACCCGTGAGGTCTCTCTCGCAGGATTGCTCAGCGCGAACTTCTCCCGGGGGCCGTTCATCCAGAACTCCACGCCTACCAGCACAGTGATCGTATGGAGGACCGACCTGCCTTGCTCCAGCATCGTTGAGTTTGGAGAGGGGCCCGGGCTGGGGCGCAGGGTGGAGGACATCGATGCGAAGACCGATCACGCGATCACGCTGGAGGGTTTGAGGCCCGACACCCTCTATCACTATCGCGTGGCGGGCTATGATGAAGTCGGTCGAATCGAGTCTGGACGGGCATTCTTCCGCACGTTCAAGGAGAGCGGGCCTGTTCGGTTTGTGTTCACGGCCGACACCGGCCAGAACACGGTCGCTCAGTTTTCGAATGCGCGGATCATGGCGGACCTGATGCCCGACTTGGTGATTCATGGCGGGGACATCATTTACGGGGGATTTGATGATCAGACGCCGGACACGAGGATTTTTGCCCAGTATCACCGGCATACCGGACAGATGTGGCATACGCCGTTTTATTTCACGATTGGGAACCACGACATCAATTGTTGCGGAGGCAATACGGCGGAGTGGAATCCCACCAACATGTTGCTGAATGCGCCCAGTTTCCAAGCAACCTTCCATCACCCCAGGAATTCAGTGACGGGGACCGAGCACTTTTATTCGTTCGACCACGGTGACGCGCACTTCGTAGGTCTCTACAACCCCTGGTTTGAGGTGTACGATTTTCATCGGGGGACTGAACAATACCGTTGGCTGACCAACGATCTGGCGATGTCCAAGAAGCCCTGGAAGATCCTCTTTTTTCACTCGCCGATGATGCATTCGGGCGCGCACTCCCAGGCCGATCGGAATCGGAATTTCATCCTCGATCAGGCGGAGCTGGCACAGCTGTTGTCGGATCCGAGCGTGCCCTGGGCTCCGGATCTTGTTTTGTGCGGCCACGAGCATAATTACGAGCGGTTCGTTCCCACAAACGGCGTTCACACGGTGGTGTCCGGCGGGGGTGGAGCGGGCCTTTACTCCTTCGTCCGTCGACATCCCAACAGCGCCCAGTTCTACAGCGTGAACCACTGCCTGAGCGTGGAGTTGAGCGGAGATACGGCGGCTATCCAGTCTGTCGGCACCAACGGAGTGATCATCGACCAGTTTGTGATCAATCGATCCCCGCCCAGGCGGGTCGTCTACGATGCCTCCTGGAATTCTCCACAGATCGAGTCGGTCCCCGCAGACGATGGTGACGGAAATATACAAGGACAGGCCTTTGACTTCGTGGGTGATCCAATTCTTGGGCGGCACGGGAAGTTCTCAAACCCCGGCTTCTTCTATGTCAACAACGACTCAACGCATCTTTATCTCGGATTCGCAGGTGTGATGATTCCCGACGATGCGACGCTCTTCCTGTTTCTGGAGTCGCCCGGCTCGGCCGGACGGCAGACCCTGGAGGGTTTGGGCGATGGCGTGATCAATCCGCTGGCGGAGGGTGTGGACGGTTTGGATTGCCTCGAGAACCTGGATTTTCAGGGGTTTCGTCCGGACGTTGCTTTGGTCCTGGGGGATGAGCGGGCGGATGGCACGTTGCGCTCTTATAGGAGACCCCGGCTTGATCTGGATACGGGGCAGGGAGCCTTTCGTCTGGTGCCGGGGTTGCCCTCGATTCCGGGTGTGAAGATCCAGCAGTACAATCGGAGTCCTCAAACCAACACCGTGCCTGTCTGGATGAACGGCGCGAGCGAGGAACAGAATGCAGACTACATCGAAGTGGGCATTCCCTTGTCAGAGCTCGGAACATTGAAGCCCGGCGGGGAGTTCAAGCTGGGTGCGCTGGTGGGCTTGCGTGGCTTCGACCAGTCTCAGCAGACGCGGGTCCTGGATTCCACGGTCTTGGGCATGGGGCTCGCCTCCTCCGGACTGCGGTCTGTTCTATCTCCGATCACGATTCGGCTTTCAACGGCTCCGACTCTCGACGCCGACGCCGATGGGCTTCCGGACTCCTGGGAGATTTCATTTGGGCTGAGAGCGGACTCCGGGGCAGGGGATGATGGGGCTTCGGGAGATCCGGATCTGGATGGAGCGAACAATGTGGCTGAGCTGGTGGCGGGCACGGATCCACGCGACGCAGCCTCAGCCCTCAAGCTCAGTCTGGACCTGGCGGGCGATCGCGGTGTGAGGTTGAGTTTTCCTGCCCGTCCGGGCCGCAGCTACCTGTTGCAGGCCGGAGACGGCTCCCTGGATCGCCTTGAGCCCTATCGAAGGTTTGTCAACGAGGCCCGGTTGAGGTTCACCCCCATGACGCTCCTTGATCCTCTCAGGGGGGCGAGGTTGCCGGCGCAGAGGACTTATCGACTTCTTCTGGAGGAGAAGCCCTAGCCCGGATTTCTCATACTCGTTTGCCCATCGACTCGAGCTACATCGTTTCCGTCCAATGTTCACAATGCGATGAAGCCCGACATCCGGGCTCATGTGCTTCGCACCAGAAAACAGTCTGTTCTATTTCCTGTCGGACTTGTCCCCAGCGGCCGTGAGTCCGGCTTTGAACCTCATTTGTGTAAGATGAATGACGCAGGAAGCGTCGCATGCACCCGCGGCTTCAGGGAGAGAGCCGTTCGATCACCCAGGCGTTGGAGGCGAGGCGGTATCTGAACCGGTCGTGAAGCCGGTTGGGGCGTCCCTGCCAGAACTCAAGTTCTGTCGGCGCAAGGCTGTAGCCACCCCACTCCTCGGGGACGGGGACGTCAGCCGGATATTCCCTCTCCAGCTCGGCCAGTCGGGTCTCCATCGTCGTGCGATCAGCAATCACCGAACTCTGACGGGAGACCCAGGCTCCGAGCCGGCTTCCTCGAGGCCGGGTCGAGAAATAGGCCTGCACATCACTTCGGGGAAGCTTGCTTACCGAACCACGGATCCGGACCTGTCTCTCCATTTCCTTCCACAGAAACACCAGGGCCGCGAACGGGTGGTTCGCCAGCTCCAGCCCTTTGGTGCTTTGCTGATTGGTGTAGAAGGAGAAGCCGCGGGCATCAGCCCCTTTCAGGAGCACGATCCTTGCGTTGGGCATTCCGTGGGAATCCACCGTCGCAAGGGTCATGGCATTCGGCTCATGGATCTTTTGATCCACCGCAGCCTTCATCCAGATCTGAAACTGTTCCATCGGATCATCGTGAAGTTCGGACCGGCGGAGGCCCGCCTTCGAGTACTCGCTTCGCATGGATTCAAGAAAAACACTCATGGGCGGCTGGATGGAACGGGTGGGATCTGGATCGTGGAGAAGACCTTGACGACTCCCTCGATTTCAAAGGCGATACGGATGGCCCGGCTGACCATCTCTGCGGAGGGCGCCCGGCCGGACAGGGTGACCAT
>VHDG01000286.1 GCA_016871475.1 Verrucomicrobiota bacterium | reverse complement strand
ATGGGAGCCCCGGGGTTGGCCAGCGATTGCCGCGCAAGACTGGAGGCTGCGATGCCGACGCGATCGATGAGCTGATTCAGGGCGTGCTGACGTCGCAATGCGTTGGCCGAGCCCAGTTCAAGGAAGAACTGCTGGGCATCCATTGATGTGAAGTCAGCTGCCCTGGGCTTGGCCGCTGCAAGGGACTTCGGGCGGATTCTCCAGATTCGCCCGCGTTCGCGATCCCGTCCCGGGTGCAGCAAAGGCACCTCATAATGTCCGATGATCCGGTTGTAAAAGTCTGCGACATACAAGGCGCCGTCAGGCCCCAGTTGCAGATCGACAGGCCGGAACCAAGGATCGTCGGTGGAGAGAAAATCAGGCATCTCCACACCGCTGGGACTGGAGCCCGTCCAATCAATCCGATCCCGGTTGAGCCGGCTGGTCATCACATTCCCGATCAGCAGGTGGCCTTGCAGATCTGCCGGCCAGTCTTCCGATGGCAAGATGACAATCCCTGAGATGGCGGTGGACCCATGGGAATGCTGGACCATGACGGGGGCAAACCCGAGGCCATCATCGGGCTTGCCGAAACTTGGATAGTATCCCCCCGGGATGAGCTGATAGATGGGGGAACTGTGACAATCGGCGGTGTAGAGATAGCCGTAATCATCAATGCACATGCCGAAGGGATTGACCTGACCCCAGGTGAACTGCTCGACGCGCGAGCCATCCGGCCGAAATCGGAAGGTGTTCCCCGAGTTCATGGTGATGCTGGAACCGTCCCTGGCTTTCACCGTGGAGGTGTTGTTAAACCCGTGTGTTGCATAAACCCAGCCGTCAGCTCCCATCCTGAAGCTTGACAGATTGCCATGCGTATCGCGTTCCCAACCCAATGGCCCGAAGAGCACATCTCGTTGGTCGGCTTTCCCATCACCATCGGTATCTCTGAGCATCCAGATGTTGGGAATGCTCCAGACGATGCATCCGTTCTGATAGGGGAGAATCCCGATCGGGATGTTGAGATTGTCGGCGAAGATCCAGCTTTTCTCGAAAGAGCCGTCGCGATCGGTGTCTTCGAATACCCTGATAAAATCGCGGGCGGGTTCACCGGGTTTTTTCGCAAAAGGATACTCGTAAGAAGTCGTGACCCACAGGCGTCCGCGGGCATCGAAAGCCATGTTCATTGGCTTGGCGATGTTCGGTTCACTGGCGATGAGATCGACCTCGATCCCGGGGGGAAGTTTGAAACCGGCCCGTTGAGCTTCGGGAGTCCTGGGATCAGTGGTCCGAACACCCTCAGCAAAGGGATCTGCGCTCGAGGCTTGAAAGGAACAAGCGAGCAGGATCGCCAGCGTTAGACAGGCAATCCGGCCGACGAGATGAAAACAGGTGCGCATGTGATTGGACGGAGGTTTACAACATTGGTTGTCGGGCTGAAACAAAATCTACGCAGACCGACTGGACTCGCTGCAAGCAAGTGAGCGCAAGCGCGGTCGTCCTGAGGAACGGGCAAACCCGGGGGAAGCTCGGTAAACGATGTGTTGTTCATGCGTGACGGAATAGAAGCACCTCGTGACAAATCAAGATACTCGTGGAAATAAGCTAACTCTGAGCCGAATCCCGGGATGGCTTCGGTGGCGGCGTTCGCTCGGATCCAAACCACAGGCCCGCTGCAATGGCGAGGGCACCCCAGAACTGGCCCCAGTGCGGATTCTCCCTCAGATAGACCCAGGCGATCACGACTCCGGCGACGGGTTGCACGAAGACCGTCAATGCCACCAGGTTCACATCCGCCTTCGCCAACACCAGCAGCCATAGAAGGTAACCCGCCACGGTGCACAACAAGGATAGATACACCAAACATCCCCACCCCCACACCGGAAGCTTCATCGACTGTTCAATCACATCAGTTCCAACAAGAAGGAAGTTTACTGCTGTGGCCGCCAGCAGTGATACCCCCACCACACGATAAGGACTCGTCGTCCTGCTCAGCGGTTTTCCAATGATGGAATAGACCGACTCACAAAGAAACGACGCCACGAACACCAGGCTCGGCCAGAGACCCGTCCAATGAAAATCCGGACTCCAAAACCGATTGAGCAACATCAACCCCGCAAGACAGAAAACAAAACCGATCCATCGTCGTTTCGGGATTCGTTCGTTCAGAAACAGCGCAGCCGCCAGGGACGTTAACACGGGCTCAAACCCCATCAGCACCGAGGCATTGCCCGCGGTGTTCATGTGATTTCCCATCACCTGAAGCCGTTGCCCCACCACGAAGACCACAACGCCCATGCAAGCGGACCGAATGATCTCCTTGGAACTCAGCGGTGAGCCCGGCAGCCATCGCCAGACCAGCAGGAAGGGAATCGCAGAGAGTGCGAACCGCAGCGTGACGATGGCCGAGTAGGTGAGGTAAGGCTCCAGAGCCTTGTTGATCGTCAGAATGCCCGCCCAGAAAACGTTGCCGATAATGAGGAGGGTCCAGTAGGTCCTTGGCATGAAAAAACGATTAGTGGGTGATCCGCGCGATCAGGAACGCCTTGAGTTCGGTGGCTGACTTCTCTCCGATGCCCGGAACTTCCAGGAGCTGTTCGACCGATGCTGCTGCCATGCGTTGCACGGAACCGAACTTGCGGAGCAGCGCCATCTTTCGGGCGTCTCCAATGCCTGGAAACTCGTCCAAAACGCTCTCCGAAATCTTCTTCACTCGCAGTTGGGCGTTGAAGCTGTTGGCGACTCGATGGGATTCATCGCGAATGCGTTGCAGCAGCTTCACAACAGGGGAGTCGAGCCCGAGTCTCAAGGGGGCCACATGTCCCGGACGGTAAATTTCCTCGAACTCCTTCGCCAAACCGATCACCGGAGTTTTCTCGAGCCCAAGCTTGCGCAGCTCGTCGAGCGCCGCGTTGAGCTGGCCGCGACCGCCATCAATAAGAATCAAGTCTGGTAGTTTCCCCTGGGCATCGGGCGCGATGGGTTTGGCGGAAAGCCCCTTTCGAATGCGCTGGGATGTCTCATCCACGAGCTTTTGCAACTCCTCCCTCACGGCCTGAGCCTCCTCCGGCCGCGGACCGTCGGTCCCTTTCTGTTCCGCAAGCACTCGCGAATAACGGCGTCTCACGGCTTCGGCAATGCACGCGAAGTCGTCCTGCCCCTGCACATCCTTCATTCGAAACTTTCGATAGCTCTTCCGGTCAGGCCTGCCCTTCCAGAAACTCACCATGGAGGCCACGGCCAAAGTCCCGCTGATGTTGGAGATGTCGAAGCCTTCAATGCGATCGGGTGGAGCCGGAAGACCCAGGATGGCAGCCAGATCCTGCAGGTCCTTTTCGGGCTGGATCGCGATGGGCAGCTTTCTGGGCAGACGCGCAAAGTCGCGGCTTTTCTTGGTCGCACGACGAAGATCGAGAATGGCGTCACGCAATTGGGCTGCCTTTTCGTAGTCCTGCGCAGCGGCCGCTTTTCGCATCTCCGCCTCCAGCTGGTCAGCCATCTCCCCACATTGTCCGGAGAGGAAGTCACAAGCGGCTTGGACCTGTCCGCGATATTGTTCCTGCGTGACGTTCCCGATGCAGGGCGCGGTGCAGAACTTGAGGTTTCCGTAGAGGCAATGCTTGTAGTCGGCTTCGGTGGGGGTGAGCGGCCGGCATCCACGAAGGTTGTATTGGCGTCGCACCAACTGAAGGGTCCTGCGAATGGCACCCGAGTTGGGGAAGGGTCCGAAATAGCGGGATCCGTCCTCAAGTTTGAGCCTCGTCAGAGTGAACCTGGGAACGGGATCGGCAAGGTTGACCTTCAACATCAGGAAGTTCTTGTCATCCCGAAAACTGACGTTGTACCGCGGCTGGAATTGTTTGATGAGACGGCTTTCGAGCAACAAGGCCTCAGGCTCGCTTTTCACCACATGTACATCCAGATCCTGAATCGCCTCAATCAGCGCGCGCAGCTTGGGATCCCAGGCGAGACGTTTTGAGGGATGGAAGTATTGGCTGACTCGTCGCCGCAGATCACGGGCTTTTCCCACATAGATCACGGTGCCGAGGCGATCCTTCATCAGGTACACACCAGGCTTGTGTGGCACCTGGGAGAGTTTGAGGCGAATCTGTTCGTTGGCGGGCATTGGGTTGCCCCGGTGCTTCAAGGTTTGGACGCCGACTCACTGAACCAACGCAGGGTTCTCCATGAAGGCGTAGCAAAACATATGGAGTATTCCCATCTGGGCATCCTCGACACGCCCATAGTGAGTGGAGTCGATCACGATCGTCTGATGACCCAGCTCGGCCATGCGACCCCGTTTGGCCCCGACGAGAGCAATGGTTTCCACACCATTCTTGCGGCTCCACTCCATGGCTTTGACGAGGTTGGGCGAGTTGCCACTGACGCTGACACCGATAAACACATCGCCCTGACGCGCGAAATTCTGGAGCTGGCCTACAAAGACATCCTCATAGGAGTAGTCGTTGCCGAGTGCGGTGATCCACGAAACGTTGTCGGTGAGGGAGAGGCAACGAAATCGTTTGCGGAGTTTGTCGGAAGCCCCCTTGCCCAGGTCGGTGATAAAGTGTGATGCGTTGGACGCACTGCCACCGTTGCCGGCGATAAACACCTGACGGTCCTCCATCCAGGCCTTTTTCAGGGAGAGGATGGCAGACTCCACCTGCGCATGCGGGATAGAGTCGAGGGCAGCTTTTTGAGCAGACACGTAATCAGCGATCCATTTCGTCATGCGGTGGAACCTAGAGCCATGATCGCACCGGGTGAAGCCCCAAGTGGCCTGGGGAGCGGGAGCGCCCGGAACAGGCATTGGCCCGGGACGTGGTTGTGGGTTGAAGTCGAGGGGGGGAGTAGTTTCTGAGAGCTGTGCACAAGGATGGCCTGAAACTCGCTACTCAGCGCTCGAACTGGCTATGAACCCGGAATCTGCGGTCGATTTACTCAAAACAACCATGCTTCAGGCGGCAACTCTTGCATCCCCGGTGTTGCTGACGGCGATGGCAGTGGGCCTGATGGTAAGCCTGTTTCAAGCAGTGACCTCGCTCCACGAGCAAACCCTGAGCTTTGTTCCCAAATTGGTTGCCATACTGGGATTGATGATCTTCGCCCTGCCCTGGATGACTCGAAGCCTTCTGGAGTTCACCCGCGCGATGATTGAGCGGATGCCCTCCATGACAACGTGAGTGAGATAACGACTCTTTTTTGTGTGTTTCTGCGTTGCAGCGCCATGCTCATGGTCCTGCCTGTTTTCGCTGCCCAACAGTTTCCCGTCAGACTTCGACTCGCCCTCGCGGGCTTCATCGCGCTGGTCTGCGCTCCCACGATAAATACGCCGATTCCTGCTGAGGCCGATTGGGGGTGGTCTCAGATGGCGATCCTGCTGCTCCAGGAGGCTTGTGTTGGATGGACCGCAGGGTTTGTCGCTCGACTGGCCTTCTACACGCTCGAAGTCTTCGCCGGCATCGTGGGTATCGAAATCGGTCTGAGCGCTCATGCCCAGTTCAATCCGTTGTCGGACTCGCGTTCCGAGCTGTTTGGCATGCTGGCATTCACATTGGGAGCCCTGCTGGTCTTCACGCTGGACGCTCATCACTGGATGCTTGCTGCCATGAGTCAGACTTACTCTGCGGCCCCCATCCTGAGTCCCACACCCACCCAGCCGCTCTACTATTTCGTGTCCGGACGGGTCGCAGGCATCTTTCAGGCAGGCCTGGTCATGGCCGCGCCGGTCATGGCTGTGACCTTTCTTATCTCCATCACGTTTG
>VHDG01000285.1 GCA_016871475.1 Verrucomicrobiota bacterium | reverse complement strand
GGGCGTTCGGGGCTCATGGACTGAAATCGACTCTGGTGAAGCACGGAACGTCAGAGGTTTGGGATACGGCCTGTTTCTACCACATGGTGCATGCCTTGGGGCTTCTCTGCCTGTCGTGGAGCAGATCTTTCCGGTTGGGGCCTGCGGTGTGTTTCCTGGTGGGGATCTTGGTTTTTTCAGGATCCCTCTACGTCCTGTCCGTCACGGGAATACGCTGGCTGGGTGCGATCACTCCGATCGGCGGTGTCGCCTTGCTCTTGGGATGGGCGTGGATTGCGAAAAGCTGCACGCGAGAGGAACGCGCTTGATCGTCCTGCAAATCCTCACGTTGGAACGAAGGAATTCTGGCCACGCAGCCTTGCGACCAGTGGGATCCAATCGTGCTTTATGCCCAAGCGCTGTTCCCGGGAACAACGGATCGAGGGAGCTGTTCAGGGAGCTGTTGGACGGGGAGCTGCCTGGGTCTTGGTTTCGATGGCGTAGAGCGACGTTCTCGCGGTGATAAACACGGTCTTTCCGTCTTTGCCACCAAAACAAAGGTTCGCTGCGGCTTCAGGGGTGTTCACCTTGACCAACAGTGTGCCCTCGGGGGAGAAAACCTGCAGCCCATTGCCGGTGCTGGACCAGACACGGCCCGCTGCGTCGCAACGAATGCCGTCTGGACCGCCAGGTTGAATGACGCAAAACACACGACCGTTAACCAGGGTGTGATCGGGTGCCACATCGAACACGCGGATGTGATGAGGCTTTCCTGAGTCGGCGATGTAGAGACGCTTTTCATCAGGGGAAAAGCAGAGGCCGTTAGGCTTGTCGAAATCCTTCACCAACACGGTTGTGGTCTTGGCGGTCCCATCAAAACGATAGATGAAGTTCCCCGGCATTTCCTTGGTGGCATCCTTAGGAAGGCCATAGTCCGGATCAGTGAACCAGAAGGAGCCGTCGCTTTTGACTACGACATCGTTGGGTGAGTTAAACTTCTTGCCGTCGTGCTCGTCCACGACGGTCTTGATGTTGTCTTTTCGGGTGGTGAAGGAGATTCGACGGGCGGAGTGTTCAGCTGTGACCAATCGATCCTTCAGGTCGAGTGTGTTCCCGTTGGCGTTCTTACTGGGTAGCCGGAATACGGAGACCCCTTCGCCTTCCTTCCACTGCTTGAGCTCGTTGGCGGGGATATCGCTGAACACCAAAAAGCCTCCATCCTTTGGAACCCAGACAGGGCCTTCGACGAACTTAAAGCCCCCGGCGAGCTTCTTGATGCTGGCAGAGGCTTCAATCGCAGCCTTCCCCTGGTCATGTAGAATCTCAACCTCTGCTGCGCTGCATATAACTGTGGATAAGGCAGTTAGTGAGACTGCGAAATTCATTAGGCGAAGGCGAGTGTTGCGATGGATTGCGTGCATGATGGCACTTGGACGACGCGACCGGGAACGATGTTTCAGATTTTTCCTGGCGTGGTGTCGGTCAAACAGCCGGTTTGTGAGGCAAGGGATTTCTGACCTGACGAAGGCGCGATTTGGGGGCATATCCGCATGGATCTGCAGGCCGCAAGCACCGCCGGGTGGGTCGAGAAGAACTGGCATTCTTCGGGTTGAGCGCAAATCGAGTTGTGGCGGCGATCATTGTTGGGCTCTCAGGAAGGCTGCAGCGCAGAAAAAATTCGACGCCTGAAGGGCTCTGAGGCGAACGCGCGGTGCGGAGCGAATTCCTGCGTGTCCCAGGGATGAAGGTGAGAATCTGGGGAAAAGCCCATAAAACGCGCAGATTTTCAGGCCGTGTTGGGGGTGTGTGCTGGCGGCTTGGCGGGAAAACCCAGATAGAGACATCACACAGAAAAAAACATTCAACATTGGAGAAAAATTTATTGACACTTGGCAGCTCATTGAGGATAGTCAGTGCACACACAGAACAAAACCAAAGCCACATGAGAACAAAAACACTACTTCTTACGGCTGCTCTTTCTGCTGCGAGCCTTCTGAGCTCGATGGCAGCTGGGGTGACCTCTGTGAACGTGGTCGGCTACATCAACGTCAGTGTCCCTGCCGGCTTTTCGTTCATTGCTAACCAACTGGTTGGTTCGAGCAGCAAGCTCTCCGACCTGATTCCTAATCCGCCTGACGAAACCGTCATCTATACTTGGGACAATGGTTTCGCTTCCAACGGCTATAACCTTTTCGGTGATAGCACTTGGGAAAATGGCGACATCACCTTGACTCCTGGTGCTGGGGCCTTGGTATTTGCTAAGTCTCCTTTCACCGTCACGTTTGTTGGTGAAGTGAAGCAAGGGCAGTTGAACACATCAATCGCCAAGGGCTTCAACTTCGTCAGCTCCCAGGTTCCTCAAGAGGGAACTGTCAGCGCATTGGGATATACTCCCAACGCTGGTGATGTGCTCTACAAGTGGGATAACGGTTTCTTCGCCTATTCCTGGGATATTTTCGGTGATAGCGCTTGGGATCCATCTGAGCCTACTCTCGGAGTCGGTCAGTCTGCATTGCTGTTCTCAGCTGCTGGCGGATCTTGGAACCGTAGCTTCACTGTGAACTGAACCTTAGTTTTCAACCATTAAACAACCACAACCAAAATGAAAAAACTGTTCGTAACAATGGCGCTGGCTGGTTTTGCTGCTAGCTCCTTTGCTCAAGGCACCGTCGGTGCTGTGGGATACTCAAACACTGGGAAGGCGATCTATGGTGTCAAAGCCAGTGATCCTTTGTCTCAAGCCAACGGCGACGCTGCTGATTACAGCGGTCGTGATAAGCTGGCTGGCACTACCCATACTGCTGAGCTCTGGTATCAAGTCGGCGGTGGCGATTGGAAGGCTGTTTCAGGTTCCCAAAAGGGATTTGCTACTGCCGCTGGTGCAGGTTTGATCAAGGGTGGCAAAACCGACATCGCTGGCACGACCGGCGGTGATCTGGTGAACCTCCAGATCCGCGTTTGGGACAACAAAGGTGGTACTGTTACCTCTTGGGCTGCAGTATTGGCCAACAACGATGTTGCTCGTGGTATGTCTGGAATCATCTCCAACTATCAGTTGGGTGGAGCCGATGCCAACAACACCCCCATCGTCCAGAAGGGCCTGCAGACCGTCGGCCTCCAGTCCTTCGGTCTCTACATCGTTCCTGAGCCCTCTGTGATTGCTCTCGGCGCTCTCGGTCTCGGAGCTCTGCTCCTCCGCCGCCGCAAGTAATTAGTCAGTGTGTTCTCATCAAGGCCGGCTCGGAAACGAGTCGGCCTTTTTCTCTTTCAAGGTCCTGAACTGAATGTTTGGGAAGTTGCTTCCTCTGTTTCAATTCGTTCCCCCCGGTATTCGAACATTGTGGGCTTCTGCGGTGTGCGGGTAGAAAAGAGGGCTCTGGGCGTGAGTCACACCTATCTCACTCCTGAGCCCTCTGTGATTGCTCTCGGTGCTCTCGGTCTTGGCTGTCTGCTCCTTCGCCGCCGCAAGTAGTTAGCGAGTTTGTTCTCATCAAGGCCGACTGGTCTCCCAGTCGGCCTTTTCTCTTTTTACGTTCTGAGCTGAGTAGCTCGGTGTCTCCCTCGAGTAGCCCCAAGGCGGTTTCCCGGGAATTCGAACACTTCGGGTTTGTGGAGCCTGGGCGACAAAAAGCGGAGTGGGGGGGAGGAGGAAATAGACGATGCAACGCAGATCCTCTTCGAACCTGGGGGATGCCTGCTTGTCCCCGATCGTTCTGATGCGGGACTATGTCGGAACAGAAAAGTGCGTATACGCTTTTTGGTGCCGACGGAGGGGGTCGAACCCACACACTCTTCCGAGTACCAGATTTTGAGTCTAGCGCGTCTGCCAATTCCGCCACGTCGGCTACCAAACGGTTACTGCGCGCAATCCTGTACACGAAAGGGTCCACGCTTCGCAAGCCTCGTCCGAGGAAAATGAGCGGTTCTCAATCTCAGGATTCCGGCCGTGAAACGGAGGCCATGTAAATGCACCTTTTCCCACAAGAACCTCCATTCAGCGCCGTAGAATCTAAACCCACGAACAGGAATGGCCTGGCATCGATCTGACACAGCATCTCGGCGAGCACGGCTTCCGTCGGACCTCACCGGATCACCCGGCGGATACGGCTCGATTCCTCTCAAGCCAGAGGGATCGAAGCCTTTTGCCCATCTCCACGACTCTCAACTCCGATTCCGAGGTCGGGTGAGAACTGGCCCGAAAGCCGTCTCCCGGCTGATGTCGCTCCCGACACTGTACGATAAGCAATCCGGATGGGTCTTGTGGATTTTGGTAGCGCGGCTTTCAGTCGAAGGAAGCAGAAGTAAGTCCCGGAAAAAATGGCCTCGTCGAAGAGTTGGCGGAGAGAGGGGGATTCGAACCCCCGGTACGATTTTACTCGTACAACGGTTTAGCAAACCGTCGCTTTCGACCACTCAGCCATCTCTCCCTCCAGGTTCTGTCCGCCAGTTTGAAAATGGAGCGGGCGAAGGGAATCGAACCCTCGTAGCCAGTTTGGAAGACTGGAGCTCTACCATTGAGCTACGCCCGCTCAAAGCAGGACGGCAATCTAATCGCCACTCCTACAATGTCAATCCTCGCAGTTCTCAAACCCAAGCCCCCGGTTTGACAGACGGGACGTCGCCCTCTAGGTTCTCCACGCGCCATCAGCTATCTATGAATGCCATTGCCCCCGTAGTCACCGTCACGGAGACCGCCGCCCGCCAAATCCTGTCCATGCAGTCGGAGAATGCGGATTACGCAGGCAAACCCCTCCGGATCTACGTCCAGGAAGGCGGGTGCTCGGGGCTGCAGTATGAAATGACCTTCGACGAACAGCGCGAAGCTGATCTGGCCCATCAGTTTTTCGGAGTGGGCGTCGTAGTTGACCCGGCCAGCGCTGAGTTCGTCAAGGGAGCCGTCATTGATTTCTCCGATGCACTCACCGGCGGCGGCTTCAAGATCACAAACCCGAATGCACGGTCCAGCTGTGGTTGCGGACGTTCCTTCGAAGCCTAGCGTGTTGTCTCACAAACAGCGGGACCCAGCCTACTCCAGTCCACGGTCCATCAGATCCTCCTCGTCCAGTCCCAGGTAGTGACCGAGTTCATGCAGCAGCGTGACGCGCACTTCCTCCAGGAATACTTCAGGATTCTCCTCCGCGAACTCCCATAGGTTCTCAAGGAAGAGGGTGATCTGCGGGCAGAGGACCGAGTCGGTGGAGTATTCTTCGCCAAAGGCGGGTCCGCTGAAGAGACCCAGGGAATCGGGTTCAATTCCCTGCTCGGCATGTTCCGGGCCGGGGAAGGGTTCGAATATCACAGGCAGCCGGAGGGCCTTGTCCCTCAGGGGTGCCGGAAGCGCATACCAGGTTTCCCGGACCTGTTGTTGTGCCAACCGGACCAGGTGGTCCCAACGCTGAGAGGAATCGGTATCGGTCATGGCTTGGCCGGTGAGCGGCGGTGTTTGTGAAGTGCGCGGTGTCTCTCAGTGCGAGCCTGGCTCCAGCGGGGGTGCGAGAGGGTCTCAATCTCCGCACCAGTCAGCACCCGGCTCCATAGGGCAGAGATCCACAGTCCCCCGTGGAGGAGCGTGGAACCCTTCTCGACGCCCCAGTCGGTTCGCCCGGGATCCTCTCCGGCGCGACGTTCGAAACTGGAGCGCCATCGCATGATCTCAAGGTCGCTCGCTTCTTCTTGCAATATGGCTGCAGCGAGGCTCCGTTGCGTCGCCCCGCGAGATCCAGCCATTTGCTGCCCGGGGTAGCTTGCGAGGAGACCGTGAAGCTCACCA
>VHDG01000284.1 GCA_016871475.1 Verrucomicrobiota bacterium | reverse complement strand
CGCACCCAGCAACAAAAGGACAAACACCATCCCGTAGTCCGAGAGAAATCGATAGACGGCAGGTTTCATCGGGTCAGGCGACGGCAAGCTCCATGATCTGTTCCTGGGTTGCAGTGCGTGCGTCTGCAATCTCCCCCGTGATGCGCCCCTCGTGCAAAACGAGGATGCGGTCAGCCATGCCCAGCACCTCCGGCAGCTCCGAACTGATCATGACAATCGATTTCCCCGCCGCGACGAGCTCGTTCATCAGGAGGTAAATCTCAAACTTGGCGCCCACATCAATGCCGCGCGTCGGCTCGTCAAAAATCAAAACTTCACAGTTTCGTGCAAGCCATTTGGCCAGGACAACCTTCTGTTGGTTCCCTCCCGAAAGATGACCCGCTCGCTGCTCCTGGTTCGGGATCTTGATTCTGAGTTGATCCACGAACCCCTGCAGTTGCTCACGCTCCCGGCGATGCTGGACAAAACCATGGCTCGATAGCCGGTCGAGATTCGCCAGCCCAAAGTTCTCACGAACCGAGTGTCCCAGCACCAGCCCCTGGAGTTTCCTGTCCTCCGTCAGAAGCCCGATCCCTGCAGAAATCGCGTCCCTGGGCGATCGAATGCGGAGGGGGTTCCCATCAAGCCTGATTTCCCCTGCCTCGCGTGGATCGGCCCCAAAAATCAGCCGTGCTGTTTCTGTCCGCCCCGCCCCCACCAATCCTGTCAGCGCGAGAATCTCCCCACGATGCACCGTGAATGAGACATCCCGCACGGCCAGGCCACGGCGCAAACCGGAGACCTCAAGCCTCGGTGCCCCAACCTCCGGGGTCCGGCGCGGAAACTCATCTTTCAGCTCCCGTCCCACCATCAGCTCAATCATCTCCCTGCGCGTGATCCGGGCAATGGGCCGCTCCTCCACGTTTCGACCGTCGCGCAGAACGGTCACGCGATCAGCGAGGTCAAAGATCTCATCGAGGCGGTGACTGATGTAGATGATGCCGATGCCGTGAGTTCTCAAGTCACGGATGATTTCGAACAGCCGCGACACTTCGTGCGAGGTCAATGCCGCACTTGGCTCGTCCATCACAATGATCCGGGCGTCGAGAGCGAGAGCCTTGGCAATCTCCACCAGTTGCTGCTGAGCGGTGGGCAGCTGACGGCATGGGACATCCAGATCCACCGCAACGCCAAGCCGGTCGAACAATGCCCTGGCTCGATCTCGTTCCTGATGCCTCGCGATAAAGCCCGCTCGCGTCGTCTCCTGGCCGAGAAAAATATTCTCCACGGCAGTGAGGCCAGGGACGAGATTGAACTCCTGGTAAATGACCGCCACCCCGGCACGCCGTGAATCCTGGGGTGTCAGGAAGGCGTTCTCACGGCCTTCGATGGTGATTGTGCCGGCATCTGCGCGATGGGCTCCGCTCAGAACCTTCATGAGAGTGCTCTTTCCGGCACCGTTCTCACCGATCAATGCAAGCACCTCGCCCGGACCGAGGTTGAGATCCACGCCTCGCAACGCCTGCACACCGGGAAACGCCTTCACGATTCCACGCATCTGCAGAAGCAAGCCCGGCGTGGCTTCCTTCATACCCCCATGGCGGCCGCAAGGGCCTTGCGCATCACTTCGGGATCCGGGTTCAGACCGGTCCAATACTGCACGCCCACCACGCCTTGGTTCACGAGCATGCCCAGACCATCGATGTCACGACACCCGCGTGCGGCGGCATCCTCGAGCAGTCTTGTGCGAACGGGGCTGAAAACGACATCGGCCACCACCATGCCTTGTTTCAGTGTATGGAGATCAAGCGCGAGTCGGGCTTCCGGCGCGTAAAGGCCGATCGACGTACCGTTGATCACTATGTCTGTGCCCGTCGGGATGGAGTAATCGCCCTTCCAAACAACCAGTTGGGTGTCGAGTTTCAGCTTGTTTCGCAGGAGTTCCACCAGCTCGCCACCTCGGGTCTCGCTACGGTTGACCAGGGTCAGGCGCTGGATTCCTGCGAGGGCGAGTTCGACTGCAATGGCCCGAGCCGCGCCGCCGGCTCCGAAAAGCACGACGGACTTGCCCTTGGGATCAATCGCCGTGTTCAACGATTTCAGAAAACCTTTCCCGTCCGTGTTCTCGCCGATGAATTTCTCCCCCCGCCGCACGACACAGTTCACCGCACCCATTACAGCTGCGGACTCACCCAATCCATCAAGGTGAGGAATCACTGCGACCTTGTGAGGCAGGCTGCAATTGAACCCACGAAAGCCCATGGCCTTCGCACCACGCACCGCCACGCCGAGCTCGGCCGGTGTCACCTCCATGTTCACGTAACGCCAGTGCAGGTTGTGATGGGCAAACGCGGCTTCAATCATCGCCACAGTGGGATTGCCCGCCGCACCTTGGGACATGGAACCGACAAGTTCGTGAAGGAAGGGTCCTGGCTCGCTCATAAAAGGGTCGGGGTTACTTGAGCTCAGGATCCTTCATCGCATCCGCTTTGCGATAGAGGCTGGTGGGGATGAGCATTTGCGGCGGCAACGTTTCGCCTTTCGAGTGGCGAAGGATCGCCCCGACGATCTGAACGCCCATCTTGTCGGGGAATTGGATCGGGTCGGCGTAGATCTTGCCGTCCTTGATGGCCTGCTTGCCCTCAGGCTGGCCGTCAAAACCAACGATCATCACATGAGTCTTGCCGGCCTTCTCCAACGCAGCCCGGGCACCCAGCGCCGCCGGATCGTTGATGGCGAAGATCCCCCGCAAGTCGGGGTTTGCCTGCAAGGCATCTTCAGCGGCCTTGTATCCCATATCCTTCGCCCCGCCGCTCTCCAGTTCACTGACAATTTCGATTTTTGGTTTGCCTCCCGCATTGTGTGCGTCGATGACTTCCCGGAACCCCTTCACCCGCAACAGGCACGACTCTGCCTGCTTGAAGTGGAGCACCGCGATCTTCCCGCCTGCACTGCCAAGTGCCTCGATCATGGCCACACCCGCCTCCTTGCCGCCACCATAGTTGTCGGTCGCGATCTGGGTTGCGATTTTAACCCCGGGCTCGTTGCACGGAATATCCACCGTGAACACAGGAATGCCCGCTGCGTTGGCCTCCTGAATCACCGGAACGATCGATTTGGAATCGCACGGGCTCAGCACAATGGCGCTGACCTTCCTGACGATGAAGTCCTTGATCTGATTGCCTTGCTTGGCGACGTCCTTGTCGCCACTGACAACGATCGCCTCGTACCCATGCTTCTTCCCCTCGGCAGTGATGTTGTCACCAATCACCTTGAAGAACGGATTATCGAGGGTGAGCAATGAGACACCAATCGTACCCTGCGCCTTGGCGGCGCCAGGCTGCGGGGTGGAGGCGGTGGAGGGTTTGTCGCCGCATCCGCTGAGGAAGACGGTCGTGGCTGCGAGCAAGGCCAGAACTGTGGGTTTCATAATGCCCTTTCCAGGTGGGGTTGTGGTTGCGTTCTATAACTTCCCGGTTCTGAGAAATTCGTGACGGACGGGAGCGGTGACGCGCTGTCCTGTCGTGGAGATGAAGATCACCTGGCCGGGCGCGAACTCCACCGTCCTCACGTTCTCAAACCCGGCCGGAATGCGTGCCACACCCTGGATATAGTTCACAGCCGTGGGCTGGCTTGCGCTCAAGGTCACCGCCGTGACAACGCCCTGCTGAGTCAACAGGTTGTCGCGCATGGATGCCCCGAGGCCTTCAGCGAAAAACGCCGTGACATCCTCAAGTCCGAGACAGTTGTTGCGCCCGTTCCAGGGGTGGCCGTGTCGTCCGTGGTTTTCCATCCAAAACACCGTGCTGTTCAAAACCGCAGGATCCTTCAGCGAGAACCAAAGATAGCCCGCTTCCCCAAACGTGGCTGTCGTCCAGGAGGGACCTCCGGTTTTCTCCCAGGACTCGTGAACAAGCTGGATCAAATCCGCATGGCCGTAGCGGGACGGAAGCCGCGTGAGATCCGCGTCCGGAGCTCCCTTCCAGACGGCAGGAACCTTCGTAAGATCCTTCCACATCGAACCCGGCATGAGCGCCTGATACTCCCGTTGCCTCGGGTCACTAAAGAGCGATGGATAAGTCATGCCAAAACGAAACGCGCTTGTCGCGATGCGTACCGCCCCCTCCTTCTCCGGCATCGCGAGCGTGGCATGATGTCCGAGCGGCACGCGCCCTGCAAAACCGTCGATGATGTGTCGCGAATACACGACGTTGTGGCCATCCACGAGGGAGAGTTCCTTTGTCACTCGGCCCTTTCGAACCTTTGTCTCGAGGACAGTGCTGAGCGTGGTGACATCGCCGAGTTGCCGGGTGCCGACGACTTTCCAGTCATCGCTGGCGACCTCCCCGTGCGGCGGATGTTTTTCGCCATCGACTGCTTCAGAGTTCCCCCCGAATGGGAGGCAGAAAAAATCACCTCTCAGGGGGACCAGGACGGGCGCGGGCATCTTTGTGGGTTTCTCGTCCTGCCACGGGCTGATGTGGTAGGGCTGCACAGGCTGGGCGCTGTCGCGGAAGAAAGTCACAGGCGCCATGTGACCACCCAGCCGGGTCACAGCGACTTCGACGGCTTTGTTGGCGAGGACGTGACTGGGCTGCGAGTGAACAGTGCGCATTCGGACCTTGTCTGCACCTGAGACCACGGCTGCGCCAGCGAGGAACGAACAGAGGATGCCCAGAGTGCGTAAGGGGTTCATAGAGGCCGGAAGCTAAAAGTTCGCCGCCGTTCAGGCAATGAAATCCTGCCCTCGGAGCGTAATCCCGTCACTCGTCCTGTATGCCAAGGCTTCAACCCGCAGGCGGCATGCCGGACGCCCAGATCGAAAAGAGAGACTTGGGCGTAGAGACCAACGCCTTGCGTGCGCTCCGGGAAAAACCTCGACTCTCCTCTGTCACGACAACGACCATTCCGGGAACTTGTCAAACCCTCGAGAGGGCGTTCTCACTCACGAACAGATTGCGAGACCTGAATCCCGGGGGGCTTTCCCACAAGAGCACCGCACGTACCGAAGCCCACGGCAGAGCAAACCAGGGGCGACTCAACCTACGTTCCGCCGCCGACGTCCAAACCGGAAGCAGCAAGCGGTACTTGCAACAAAGCTCCTCTGCCGTGGCCGCGAGATAAGCGTCTTGAATTCGTCCTGTTTCTCCTTTCAAAGGCCCGAGCAGCGGGGGCATATCCACCAAAGCCTCAGTGGTGGGACGAGAGTAGAAGTCATCCAAGAAGTTAGCCAGGCACTGATCGAACGAGTACTCCAGCGCAGCCAGCTGCGCCACTTCCCTCAAGGTCCTTGGCCTCATAGCAGAACGTCCTTGGTCATGACCCGGGCGGAGTACGCCAATACCATTAATGTCCCCCCGAAGAGGCAAACCTCACCCTTGATGCCTAACTGGGCGAGATGATCAGACAGACTTTCAAGCGCCCCTAAGATTTGGGCGCGACTAAGACCCGGCTCAGAAGGCCTGGATTTTTCAGACTCACTCGTCTTGAAGTGTGTCCGCAGATTACTTGGTTGCCCGAGAATGCGCCACTTCTCCTTTGGCGGAGCGAATCATCGGGAAACGTCTGCGTGAGCCCATGCCGTTGCTCGGCCTGGACGAAGCACAACGACATCCGGAGATCATTAACAACGTTCAGGATCTGATTGATCGCAAACAGGCTCAGCTTCTGAAAACCATCAGGAATCACTCAGCATCCATTGCCACGCTGGCATCAGCTGAATGGGACGAGGAACCTGGGGTTGGGGCAATCGTGACTCCAAGGTCAGTATCAGC
>VHDG01000283.1 GCA_016871475.1 Verrucomicrobiota bacterium | reverse complement strand
TGCGTCCCCAGCGTGCAATGCCTCAACCAGTTTCAGTTTTTCCAGGAGTTGTGCTTCGTCGAACATAGGTACGGTCCGGTCGGAGCAGTGTGAAGAAGCGGGGACAAACGGCAATCGTTGCTTGCGGAGTTCCGGCAACATGATTTCCGGCCAGGATTCCTCGACAATCTCACCGCTTGCTTGACCCCTGGCATGTCATGTCCCTATAGAAGGCGGCATGCCGACTTACGAATACGTCTGCCAGAAGTGCGGACACACGTTCGATCATTTTCAATCAATGACCTCGAAGCCGTTGCGAACCTGTCCCGAAGATGCCTGCGGCCGGAAGAAATGGGGCAAAGGACCCGTGCAAAAGCAGATGGGGGCAGGGGCAGGGCTCCTGTTCAAGGGAAGCGGCTTCTACATCACCGATTACCGCAGCCAGAATTACAAGGACTCCGCCAAGAAGGATTCCTCCACCAGTTCGACCCCGACCAAGACTGAATCCAAATCGGAGTCCAAGCCGTCAACCCCCACGAAGACGCCATCCAAACCCAAGTCAGTCAGCAAGACGTAGAGCTGCCGATGCTCGCCCCATCCCGGGCATATGCCAGCTGAGAGCCATTGGAGCCTGATCGTGAGCAAGGGACCCTGGGTCATTAAGATCCTGGTCTCGCTCGGAGCGTTGTTCTTGTTCCTCCGATGGTTCGAACGGATGCAGGTGTTTCATCCCAGCCGGGAGATCTTCACGGATGATCCGGTCCCTGGGCGCAAACTTGAGGATGTCTTTCTCACCACCTCGGATGGGCTGAAGATCCACGGCTGGTTTTTGCCCGCCGATGTTTCCTCATGCAGAAAGGATCAGGTCATTTGCCTCTTTCACGGGAACGCAGGGAACCTCAGCAGCCGCGGAGAGATGCTTGCCACTCTTCTGGGCACCGGGGCAAACGTGTTTGCAATCGACTATCGTGGATACGGTCGCAGCCAGGGAAAGCCCTCTGAGCAGGGAACGTATCGAGATGCTGAGGCTGCCTTCGATTGGTTGGCAGCCCGGGGTTTCGAACCTTCGAAAATCATTGTGCATGGGGAGTCCCTGGGCGGCGGGGTTGCCAGTCACCTTGCATCCGTCCGGCCCGTCGGGGGGCTCATTCTACAAAGCACCTTCACCAGCATCCCAGACATCGGGGCTGACCTGTTTCCCTTCCTGCCCGTGCGGTGGGTCGGTGCCATGCGGTATTCCACGCGGGATCGGATGGGGAAGATCAGCGTCCCAGTGATGGTGATGCACAGCCGTCACGACGAGATCATTCCCTACGCCCACGGAGAGAGAAACTTCCAGGCGGCGCGGGAACCCAAGCTGTTCTGGGAGCTCAAGGCCGGGCATAACACTTACCTGTCCGAGGATGAGGACAACTTTGTCGAGGGTTTGAAGAGGTATCTGGAGAGGTGGCACCCCTGTCCCCCCAGCGACGCGACCTCCCTTACTCCGGAGCCAAAGACTCGCAAGTGAACGGCCCAACCCAGGGATAGGAGCTGTTCCGGGTGTCCGGTATCTGCCCGCTCCGGCTGGCTTGGCCCGCCGGTGCCGGTTGTGTCTCCCCGGCACAGAACCCGTGACATCCGGCCATGCCGGAGCTCACCAATGGGGGAGGCTTGCCGTGGGAAAAGCCGTCAAAACGGGCCCTCCGTGCCTCGGCGGCCCAACGCTTCGGTCCCTTTCCTTTTCCTGTTTCGTGTCGATGCTACCTGGGGAACGTGCGGAAACACCCGGAAGGTATTTCTGCCCGCTCCCTCAGATGACGTTCGGCCTAACCTGCCTGGAACTCGGGAATTGCGCTTCCTAAATAGTTCCTGCATATTTCCCGGAACATCAGCCCGTCCCAGAACTATGAATTACAGGCGTAACTCCGTATCGTGGCTTCCCGCGTCGGCTTCCCTCCTCACAATCGTCTCCCTTCTCATTCTGCTCCTGACGTCCCCGGCTCACGCGGGCCGGTACGGTCCCCAGGGCTTCTCGTTCGGCAACGGGGCTGTGCCCGGGCTGAGCAACTGGACTGAGCTGGTGACATTGGAGAGTCGTACGCCCGGGGAGCCTCCCATCAGAATCGCCTCGGTTCAGTCCAATGCGCTGCGACTGACTTTGGAGGGCTACTTCAACACTGTCACAGACTTCAAGGTGTTGGACCTCGATCCTTTGCAGGACATCGTTTCATTCACCGCAACCTATGCCGTTCGCATGCAGGCCACGAACAACGCCCCGGGGCGTGGTATCGCCTTGTCGTTTGGGAAGCTTCCAGAAGGAGAGGGGGATGGGGAGCTGGATTATTCGATTCCCGGGGGGCTGGTCGTCTCCCTGGATTCCTCCATCAATCCTGAGGCGGGAAAGACCGAAGGGGAGATTGTGGTGTATGTCAACCGGGCGAAGTTTGCGAGCTACCCTCAACCCTTTGTTCACGACTCTGCATTTCGCACGAACACGGTGAAATGGGATGTGACGAACGGTCTGGAGATCGCGTACGCGGGACGGGTCGTCGTGAGCAAGCTGGCAATCCCCGGGTTCGTTCCGAGGATTGGTGATCGTTTCGCCATCTCGGCGCGAACCGGCGATGCCGCATCTCAGACCACAGTCATCGACAACCTGCGCATCGATACCATTCCCTCCTCCCTCATTCCCAGCGGAGGCCCGATCATCACGGAGTTCGTCGCGGACAACAGGGACTTCGAGGACGACTTCATTGAAACTCCGGACTGGATTGAGATCTACAACGGGGGACCCAACACCAACCTCGCTGGCTGGTTCTTGACGAATGAGCGCACCAACCTCACGAAGTGGCCGCTCCCATCGCTGACGCTTCAAGCCAACAGATACCAATTGGTCTTTGCATCCGGGCGCGACTTGCGAGCGACGAACGCCCAGTTGCACGCAAACTTCTCCCTTCAGCGCGAATCCGGTTATCTCGCCCTCGTCCGACCCGATGGAACCATCGCCTCTGAGTTCCAATACGGTCCCCAAGAGCAGAACGTCGCCTATGGAGAGATCGGTGCTTCCAGGCAGCGTGGCTATCTCGATCTTCCCACTCCCGGGCGAAAGAACGTCAGCAATGTGGGCGACGCTCCTCCCGCTGAGACCGTCCGATTCACGCGTCGGGGTGGCATCATCATGGGGACCACCCCGGGCGTGATTGAGATTCAGCCCCTCAGATCCACCAACGCGATCGTGCGGTTTACGTTGAACAACACGATTCCCACCGAGTCGTCGCCTGTCTGGGGCGGATCACTGTCCGTGACGAACACCACCACCGTGCGGGCCCGCACCTTCGAGCCGGGGCTTTTGCCGGGGCCGGTGCGCAGCATCACACTGCTCAAGGTGGATGCCTCGATCTCCAGCTTCGCCCAGACGCAGAAGCCTTTCGAGTCCTCGATTCCGATTCTGGTGATGGACAGCTTTGGAGCGGACATTGATGGCGGATCCCGCCAATTCTCCCTCAGTTTCGCCACGTCCTTTGAGGTTAACCCGGCAACGGGGAGGGCAAGCATTTCAGACGCCCCTGATTTCCAGGGTCGGACGGGCATACATGTGCGGGGGGAGAGCTCTTCCGGGTTCGGGCAAAAGTCCTATGCGTTGGAGATGTGGGATGAGTTCAATCTGGATCGCGATGATGGCTTGCTGGGCATGCCGGCCGAATCGGACTGGGTTTTGCACGGACCCTGGTCCGAGAAGACGCTGATGAGGAATCATCTGATCTATCAAACGATGCAGGAGATCCGGTCGGACTACAGCGGCCCCCGGACCCGGTTCGTCGAGGTGTTTCTGAATGAGGGACGCAATCAGCCGGTGAGCTACGCCGATTACAAGGGCGTGTACCTGCTCGTCGAAAAGATCAAGCATTCGCAGAACCGGTTGGACATCGGGAAGCTCAACGCTCTGGTGACCGACAGCAATCTGCTGACCGGCGGCTACGTGTTTAAGAAGGACAAAGCGAGCACCGGGGTCACGCAGTTCAATACGCAAGGCGGCATTGATATTCAGCTGCAGGATCCGGAGACATTGACGCCTCCGATGTTGGCGTCCTTGAGGGGTTATCTGAACAGTTTTGAGCTTGCGCTCAACGGCCCTAACTCTGCGGATCCGGTGCGCGGCTATGCGGCATGGATTGATGTGGGGAGCTTCATTGATGCCCAACTTTATGTGGAGATCTCAAAGCAGGTCGATGGCTACGTGTTCAGCACTTATTTCAACAAGCCCCGTGGCGGAAAGGTCTTCGCAGGCCCGACCTGGGATTTCAACATCGCGCTGGGCAACGCCGATTATGGAACTGGAGATACACCGCGTGGATGGCTCTACAACGGGTCCGACACGGAGCCCCTCACCGGCGGCTTGTGGTATGGGCGCTTGCAGCAGGATCCAGAACACAAGCTGAAGTTTTTTGATCGTTACTTCCAGCTCCGACGCGGCGTCTGGGGCACCTCCAACATCTACGCCCGGATCGATGGGATCGTGGATACCTTGCTGGATGGGTCGCCCATGCTGATTTCCAACAACATGCCCATCACGGTGCAGAGCCCGGCGGCTCGACATTACCGGAAGCATGCGATTCTCGGCCAATATCACTGGCCTAACGCGCCCGGCGTGGAAATGCGGCGGACCTTCCAATCCGAGATCGCCCACTTGAAGAAGTTCCTGCTCGATCGCCTGTCGTGGATGGACGACCAGTACCAGAACGGCTCCTCGATTTTGCGTCCGCCCACGCTGAGTCATCCAGGGGGAGCAGTTCAGTCAGGCTTCGCCCTCAGCATCGAGGCCTACACCGGTGTGCCGCTCGCAGGCAAAAATTATCCCTCCGGTGTGATTTACTACACGACGGATGGTAGTGATCCTCGTCCCGCTTTCTATCCCATTCCTCGACGCGAGGAGCGCGTCCTCATCCCTGAGTTTGCGCTGGCCAAGTATCTCGTTCCTACCACTGGCAACGGAGGGGCATCGGCTAAACTCGAAGACTGGACCGCCCGGAAACTCGGCCCCACGGCCTCGGGCCTGGCCTGGGTTGAAGGCAAGCTTGGCTTGGGATATGACACCACGAACTCACCCTTCTATCGCTATATCGGAGGAGGAAACTATCGAGCCGGAGATATACAGGCGGCGATGCAGAACCAAAGTTCAACCGTGTTCATCCGCGTGCCTTTCGAGATGACGGCGGAGGATCTGGAGCAGGCCGTGGATTTGTCCCTCAAGATCCGATTTGATGACGGATTCATCGCCTATCTGAACGGCGTGGAGGTTGCCCGGGGCAATATCAGGTCGAACACCCCTGCCGAATATGACATGGTCGCGAATCAATTGCCCCAAGCCTGGGGTGACACCACCGCCGCTTTGCAAAGGGATCTGAATCTTTCGCGATTCATCGGCGAACTGCGTGTGGGTGCCAACACTCTGGCGATCCTTGGCGCCAACTCCAATCGAGTGGATGCAGATGCCATCTTCAGTCCCCGTTTGGCGGCCACCGTGAGTATCCCGCCGAACAGTCCCATCACATCCACGCGTTATGCCGCCCCGATCGCCGTCAACGGCGCGATGCGAGTCAAGGCCAGGATGTTTGCCAACGGGCTCTGGTCTCCGATGACTGAGGCATCGTTTGTGCCGGACGGACCGCCTGCCACAGTGCGCATCAACGAGTGGATGGCATCCAACGTGGGCGCGCTGCTGGATCCTGCTGATACCCCGCCAGCCCCTGATGACTGGTTTGAGTTGTTTAATCCCGCGGCCACTCCAGCTGA
>VHDG01000282.1 GCA_016871475.1 Verrucomicrobiota bacterium | reverse complement strand
CAACTGCCGGGACATCCGAGAAGCACAAGTATGCGGTCGATGTTCGAGGTGCAGCAGCGTTGATTGGTTTTCCAGAGCTGACTCTTTCCTCGGAGGTTCATGTCCGCGTGAACACCCTTGGGAAGCGGGAGGGAAGCGATGACTTCCGACTGTTCCAGGACCCGATCACCCTTTGCGGGGAGCTGACCAACATCACCGTGGATCCGGACGTCGACCGGGGTGGCACCTTGGAGAACCCATTCGTGCGGATAGATGCCGGGGTCAGGCTAAACTTTTTCGACTTCATCCAGGCTGCAGCGAACGTGAGTTTCCAAAAAACCACCGAGGAAAACGCCGGCACGGCCGAGAATCGGACGATTCAGGCGTCAACCAACGCCACCTTCCTCATCAACAAGGTCCTCTTCCCAATCGGAGCCAGTTCCATCTCCGCCAGTTATGACCCGACGGCAGTGACCTCTACAGATCCCGACATTGGGGATCTGGCTCGGAACCTCCGGTATGTAGCCCTCCTCAATAACATCCGTGAGCGAATCGCGGCTGTGGAAGCCGCCAATGCCGGGTTCAAGGTCAAGAAGATCACAGCGGTCGTCAACGGCAGCATCAGCAGCTTCGGAGGCCGGTTCGCCAATCGCGATCGTGAGAGCGGTGAGGATGCCCTGGCCAGGAACCGCCGCGATAATGTCCTGGATCTCGAGGATGATCTTGCTCGAGCACTGGGTATTGAAGTGGAGTTTACCGCCGGAACCATCACCGGCGGGCGGGGTGCGACCTCTGATGATCAGAACGCCAATTTCTCCGAGGTCAGCTACTCCATCTCGCGCTCTGCGCCCGGCAAGACGGAGATCCTGATTGGGGCTGCCAATGTGTCCGCCTTCGCAGGCTGGGTGGATGGGGATTTCCAGACCGCTCCAGACAACCGCAAGATCGGCGTCGAACTCACCAACGGAAAACTTGGGTTGCTCCTGATTCTCGATCCGAATGCTCCCGCCACGGCGCGTCGGAAGTTTGCCTTCCATGCTGAGGGCACCGTGAATCTGAAGTTCGGCATACCCGAAGTTCGGCTGGTCATCGGTGGCGATGTGGTTTTGGACGTCAACACCATTGCGGACGCCGTGGACAAGGAAGTGGACGTTCAGGATCCGATCAGCGGTGTGAAGCTGGCCACCGTGAAACTCTTCTATGTCGAGGAGCTTCAGCGGGCTGCATTCAATGCGACCATCGGGATTAATGCCTTCACTCTCAGCGGGCGGTTCGTCCTTGAGCGATTCAGACCTGATGATGGCCGCAGCTCGCCATTGGACTTGCGTAATTCGAGTGGAGCCCTGCTGGTCCGGTTCTTCACCAACGGGTCTCCTGCACAGATCCAGGCCTTGTCCGGTTTCGATGTCTCCACCGCGGGAGTGGCCGACTGGGTGATCCAACTGAAGCGGATCGCAGACTGGATTTCGGCTCTGCGCGGATCGTCGTTCTTCGAGACAGAAATCCCTCTGACCGGCAAGAAGCTCGGAGAGCTCTTCGATGTGGCTCAGAATTATCTGGAGGATTTTTACAGCCGCATCGTGTGGACCGAGATGGAAGGCCTGGGAGCGTTGACGGATGACGTGAAGCTCAGAGGCCGTTTGAGTTCGGATGTATCCTTTTTCTTGACGGTGAATGGGGCTGCAACTCCGTCGCGAGTGACCATCACTGCTGCAAGCACTGCGGACAACGAGACAGTGAGCGGCACGCAGCGTCCCATCGACAAGCTAGCTGCTGATGTCAATGCCGCCATCACCACGGCCTTTGCGGCGACCGAGTTTGCCGGGCTGTTGAGGGCCTATGTTCGGCAAACCGAGGTTGCGGCGGAAGGTGGAGGCACGGAGACGCGTCGCACCATTGTGATAGGGAGCGTGCCTGGCAAGGTCGTGAATCGAATTCGGCTTACTCGTGTGCCGCCTTCCGGTGAGACGCATCAACTTTTGGGATTCACGGATCAGCAGGAGGGTGTGGAGCGGCCACAGCCTGACAGTGAGCGCGCATTGCTCAACTACATTGCCAGTGTGATTTCAGGTGCCAGTCCGGTGCGGTCATCACCACCACCTGCTCTCGCGGTCACCCAGGGCGAGGTCTTGATGACTGATCTTCGGTTTCAGTGGATGAAGTCCATCAACACCCCGTTTGGTGCCAGCCTCGGGTTCCTCGATGGTTTTGGGAACATCGCGGGCTCGGGCAACCTGAGTCTCACGGCTACGGTCAGTCTGAATACAGCCCTTGGGGTGGACCTTACCCCGGTGGAGACCCCTCGTTTGCGCAATGCTTCCCTTGTTCCGCCGCCCTCCAACGGCAGGATCACGGAGGACGCGCAGTTCACAGTCATTCTCAACACCAACCGGGAGGGGGCTCTGGGCGCGGGCACCCGATACAACGTAACTCTCAATCGCACGGCTACAGCGACGAATGCCTCGCTTCAGGATCTGGTGGACGATCTCAACGCCGCTTTTGCCAATGCTGCGAATACGACCAACGCTTCTGACCGGCTAGCCCAGCACCTGCAAGCTGTGGCGGTGGGTAACAACTTGGTGCTAGCCGTAAAGGAAGCCGAGCTCGGTGTTCTCAACTCGATCGAGGTCCAGGCCGATGTCAGGAACACTGCCGTGACGGAGCTCGGCATGCCGCTGGGGGTGAAAGCACAATCCAAGGTGCGAGGATTGTTTTTCCAGGGCTTGTCCATAAGCGGAACCGTGAGCGCCAATGCTTCGAATCTGACGTTCTCGGCCCGATTGGGTGGTGGGGAGGGAATCATAGCCTTCCGTTCAACGGGAGGTTCCCTGAGCGGTTCCTTGGGAGTTACCCTGAACCTGATCGACCCCGGAACCAGTTCCTCGAGCGCACGGATCTTCATCAACAATCTCGTCTCTGATCTGGGTCGGGTGGGGGCTTACATTCGACCAAACCTCAGCACCACTGCGGCCATCGATCTCAACCTTCCCAATTTGACCGTCACCACGCTCGGCTTCGGCAATCTGATTGATCCGGATGACAACGTCCTGCGCGTGTTCATTCCAGACGTCACCGATCTGCGCATCAATGCCCAACCCTACAACGCGACCACCAATAACAAGGGGATCTTTGTCACCCTTCCTCAGTTCAGTGCATTCAGTAACTTCAGTTGCCTGACGGTGGTTGATCTGCTGGGCGGGCTTGGACGGTTGGGAAGTCAACTTGAGCATGTCCGGGGATTTGAGTTCATTCGCGATCCGCTCCCTGGGGTTGGAGTCAGCCTGGGACAGATTCTGAATGCGGGCTCTGAAATCCTGGGCGCTGTCAGTAATATCCTCCGAGGCGATGCGGCCACCTTGGAGAGATTGGAACAAGATCTTGAGAGGTTGCTGGGCTTGCCTTCGGACAGCTTGAACTTCTCCGTCGATCACGTTGCAAATCCAACGCTGGACAACGCGAATCGCTCGGTGCTGTTCAATCCGCAGGGGAAGAACAATGCCTTGCGGTTCGAGGCCATTGTGCCCAGTGGGACTTTTGCCAAGTTGCGCGTGAAGTTCGAGGATGACGGGCGTTTCGCCAGCGGCTTGGATCGCGCAGAGGCTGTTTATGATGAGACCCGCCGGGTTTTGACGATTCGCTACAACGCCACCTATACCACGGCCAGAACCATCGTGACCGCCGTTGAACTCGCGGCCGCAAACCTGGGTCCGCGCGCTCCGCCCGTCAGGGTCAGTTACGATATTTCCGATGGAGACTCCGATGCCAGCCGCCGGGGTACCGGCACGGTCTCCCAGACTGCGATCCGCGCAGAACTTCAGTTTGCTGCTTCCTTCCGACAGAATCTTCCCTTCTACATCCGTCTCGCCGATTACGTTTCGCGCCTGCCCGACGCCCAGTTCGGCGCGATGAAGACCTTGCTCGGCGCATTGGCCGAGCTCGTTGCAATCGAGGCCTCAGGCAATGTGGAGATCGCCCTGTCGGCCACCTTCCGTTTGTCCATCGGCCTGGATATCAGCAATCCATGCCGCCCGATGCCCTTCCTGTACGACAGCGAGTATGCCGGACCCAACACGGGCACCGGGATTTTCCTGCAGGCTGCGGTTCGTGGGACCAATCTTGATTTTCGCGCGGGAGGGTTGTTGGGCATCCGAGTGCGTGGTGGCTCGATGACCCTCGATGCTGACGGCGATCCCGCCACCGCAGGTCCCAATGGGAATGCGAGTTTCAACATCCTCCTGGTCGATCGGAATGGCACCGGCCGGCACTACTTCTTCCGCGACACATTGCTGGACCTCAGCAATTTCAACATCACGTTCAACGCGGGATTCTCAGTGGTGCTCCCCGTGTTCGTGCTCTCCGGAGTGCCGCTTGGCTCGACCTCGGATACGAACGGGGACGGGTTTGCAGACAACACTCTTGCGCTGAGAATTCCGAGTCTCTCACAGCTGCTCCAGGGAAATACTTCCGGGATCGTGTTCGCGGCTCCGAACATCGCCAGCATGTTCAGCCAGCTGGATGTCTGTGAAATGATTCGTCGGACGCCGGTGTTGCTGGATGGACTCGACGAACTTCTGGGGAATATCGAGAACGGGCTTCGGACCCAGGTGATGAACCAGAATCTGCCGCTGGTGGGCGACAAGCTCGCGAGCGCTGCCAACTTCATCTCCGAGTTCAGGAACGGGTTGCTGGCCGGGATTCGACAGAAGCTGGCCGAGGCGGGAGATCCGATCGGTTTGGTCAAGAAGGCGATCTTCGACGTGCTCGGACCCTCCGGGTTGAACCTGCTTGTCAAGGTGAACGCCGATGGGCAGCTGGTGCGGGCCAATGGGACGGTCATCGAGCCCGATGGGGGAGCTTATCTCTCAGAGGCGGTCGCGATCACCGATTTCAACGATGTCCAGATCACCTGCGTGGGAGACACCCTGGACTTCAAGATCCGGTTGATGAAGGTGGCTGCCTTGGTGGATACCTCGGCTAATCCCATCAACTTCGCCATCGGAATTCCGGGCTTCAACCTCGCGGTCGATGGAAACGTGCGCGTCGATGTCGGCTTTGATCTGAAGCTCTACTTCGGGGTCAGCCTCAGTCAGGGCTTCTATTTCAGAACGGATGTCCGGCCTGCAGGCGGCGGCCCCTCCTCGGCCCAGGACGAGCTGCGCGTGTTCTTCAAAGTCACCATCCCCGGCTTGCATGCTCGGGGGCAGCTGTTCTTCCTGCAGCTGGATGTTGCAGATGAAGGGGATGGTCGGGATGCCAAAGGACGTCCCAGGCTGCGGTCCTCGCTGGAAGGTTTCTTTGTCGTCGATCTAAAGGATCCCACAGGCAACGACGGTAAACTCACGATCGAGGACTTGCGTCGGCCTGGATTGAGCCTCGGCGATGTGGTCTCTGCGAAGCTCGGGGCGAGTGCCGAGATCCATCTCGATCTGATCGTCAGCTTTGGTGGCAACGCAGCATTCCCGCGCTTGCTCGCGGAGTTCGACTTAAGCTGGCAGTTCCTGCTGGGCCAGCCTGTCCAAGTGCCCGCCATCGCGATCAACAACATCCAACTGGATGTTGGAACTTTCATCGGGGGCGTGTTGGGGCCGATTCTCGCCGAGATCAAGAAAGTTACGGGTCCGATCCAGCCAGTGGTCGATATGATCACGGCGCCCATCCCGATTCTTTCGGATCTCGCCGGCCGGCCGTTCAACATGCTCGACCTAGCGGAGATGTTCGGATACCTCACCCCATCGAGTAAGAAGTTCATCGAGGCCATCCTGACAATCATCGATGTTGCCAACAGCATCCCCGTGTCGG
>VHDG01000281.1 GCA_016871475.1 Verrucomicrobiota bacterium | reverse complement strand
GCCACCGAAGGCATCGAAGATCAGGGCCCTCTCAGCGTGCTGGGAATCGCGGTGAACAAGCTGTTCTGATCGCCGCGCTGAAACCCGTCCCCTTTTCTGTTCGATCGGGTGCCTGATCCGCCCTCGTCAAAACCCATGCCTGCTCAGGACACCCGGCGATGAAGCCGCAGGTAGGAGCCCACCGACAACAACAGTCCAACAGCTCCTGCGCCCAGGATAAACTCCTGCTTCGGCACAATACCGAGCTCCACGAGCAGATAACTGCCGAGGGCGACACCCACGAGCCCGCCCGCGAACACTCTCCACCTCGATGCCAGCGGCCCAAGGACGAGCAGGCAGCACGTGGTTGCCCAGTAAATGGCCACATCCCACGATTGGTAATTCGAACCTGAATTCTCCATCGCATTCATATAGAGAGGTCCCAGCAGATGTAACAACGCGACACCCTCGATCACCCGGCTGATCCGCCGGATATCGAGACTCCGAGCACGCTCCGCGATCAGCATCAGCAAAAGAAACAGGTAGCCGTTCAGTGCAAGCGAGAAAAAGTAGAGCCGATCCCGGTTCAGAAACTCGCTGGTGTCCTTGCCGAGACCGATCATTTTGAGCGTGGGACCTTCCACAGCCATCAGATCCAGTGAACCCACGAGAATGACCAGGGCTCCCCAGTAGTAGGGAAAAGCCCACCTTGGATGAGAAATCCGCTCGAACGCCCATCCGATGCCGCTCCCAAGGACGAGCGGCAAACACCATGCCGCTTGCACCTCAGGAGGCTTGTCGACCCAGCCGAAGATCGACAGGAAGCTGACATAGGCTGCGGTTCCGAATACCGCAGCGGTCCAGGCAAACCCGGTCATGCGCATTGCACCCAACGCGGCAAGCGAAACACCGAACCCGAGAGCGCACGCCACCAGCGTCTGGTAGTTGGTGAACGCATCTCCCAAGAGCTGCCCAACAGGTTCGGAATGGGAGGCGAGGAGATTGAAGTAACCGAGAAAGGCCATCGCCGTCGGGGCGATCGACAGGGCGGCTGCTGCAAGAAATGCAGAGGCCGCCATGCTGTGATTATGGCGCCTTGCCCGACAACCCACGGAGCTCAGCACGAAAGTAGCCACCCCCGGAAGAATCCATTGCAACAAGGGGTTCAGATCCTCCTTCAGCTGCCAGACCAACAACAGTGCTGCCACCACCACCATCCAGGTGCTGGTATAAAACAGCGTCATCGACTTGCTCAACGTTCTCGTCTCGACGATCCAGTGATCTTCGTCTTCCAGAATCCCTCGATGAATAATCGCCAGCTGATCTGCCTCAGCGGTGGAGATCATGCCCTGTCGCCTCCAGGACTCGACTTCGAGGGAGTGCTCCGCCAGGCGGCGTCTCAACACATCCGAGTATAACGCAGGCCTGAGCCTGACCGGCTCCCCCGACAGGTATCGATCGAGCTCAGCCGCCACCGCTGAGGCGCTGGGACGATCCGCAGGCTTCCAAGCCATGCATGCCATGCAAACAGCCTGCAGATCCTCGGGAACTCCATGTTGAATATCACGCGGAAAGGGGGGTGCTTCGGTGCACACGGCTTGAAGCACTTCACCGATGCTTTCACCACGGAAAGGGGCACGCCCCGTCAGAATCCGAAACATCAGGCTGCCAAAGGAAAACACGTCTGATGCTGAGGTGAGCGGCAAGCCGGCAGCCTGTTCGGGTGACGAGTAGTGCGGTGTTCCCTGGAAGCCTCCGGAAAGGCTCGTCGCTTCGGTAGTGTTCAATGCGAGTCCAAAGTCCAAGATCACAGGCTTCTGCTCCGGCGTCACCAGGACGTTCGCCGGTTTCAGATCGCGATGGATCACTCCCCGCTGATGCGCGTGTGCAAGACTCCGAGCTAGATCTCGAAGCCAGACAGCCCGCTGCTCGTAGGTCGCACCCTCCGCACAGCGATCGATCAGATACCCTTCCACAAGCTCCATCACAATGATGGCGCTCCCTTCGATCTCCATCACAGTGTGGATGGTGACAATGCCAGGGTCGCGAAGTGATGCCGCCTTGCGGGCCTCTGATAAGAGATTCTCGAGAGAAGCAGCTCCGGTGCCCGGCTTGAGGGTCTTGATGGCGACCTTTCGCCGAAGCCGAGTCTCAAACGCTTCATACACGACTCCCATTCCCCCAGTCCCCAAGCGACGAAGGATCTTGAACCCGGGAATCTCATGATCCAGAAGCGCGGGCGACTCATCGTCTGCCGGTTTCTGAGTGTTTCGTGTCGAAGCCCGCAACGCGCAGGCGAGGCGCACGGTGTATTCTGCTCGTGCTTGTTCAGGCAGCTGCCGAGTGGCCCTGGCAACATCAAGCCCGGATCCTCCTCTCAGTCCGCCCAAACTCTCCTGGACCAGCCGACACGGATCCGCAGAAACAATGTCGGACCCGAGTTCTGGAGTTTTTACCGCCCCATTGAGCGCGCTGTCTCGAAGGTCTGGATTTAAAAGTCGGGCTGCCTCCTCGTCGGCTTGCAGCAAGGACAAGACCTCCTGCAAACAAGCAGCATCCCCATCACACTCGGCGACAAGCATCTCCCTTCTGGCTCCAGCGTCCGCGACCATCAGTGCCTGGTGGAAGAGTCGTTCTATCTTCTGGAATTCAGCGGCCATGATCGCCGTCAGCGATCAGGTTTCAAGCCAGTCGCTGACGGCGTTTCGACTTCAGCACAGTTCGCGATGATTGTCCCCTGCTATTCCACCTTCACCCAGACAAGCGGATGCTCCATGTCCAGGAGAAGCCAGCCCTCCGGCCCAGCCAGTTTCTTCGCGAGTGCGCCGTACCCATCCGTAACTATCGCATCCACGTCGCCCTTCGATGGAAACTCCGCGCGCAGGACTCCTTCCTTCACAAGTTTTCTCACTGCATCCTCTGTGACCCACCAGATGAGAATGGCGTTGTCATGCATAAGTAGGCGCCCTATGCGATAACGAGGAGGAGTAGGGTTCTCAGGGTCCAGAAGATTATACAGAACAGCTTCATCCTGCGTTCGAACCAGAACCCGGTAACGAGGCTGCTCGGCTTCCTTCTTCCCTTCCTCGGGCACCACGATCTCCAATTCCCCACGTTCACTGTCGATGACCCGGACCTGGACGGGATCGCCTTTCGTGGTTCTATAGGCCTTGCCGAGCTCTCCCTCCTTAAATTTGGTCGGCTTGGCGCCAAGTGGTGCAAGGCTCGCGGTTGGAAAGCATCCGGTCAGGAGGATTCCGAGGGCGAGACAAGGAGCGAAAGCCAGAAGTTTGCCTGGAATAGTTGAGGTGAAGGGGCGGGTGTTCATAGAGGGTGTTTAATTTAGCGGGACGTTACTGTCCACACCCACTAAGCGTCGTTCCCTGACCCTAGGGATCATCCTTTTTGAGTTCTCTCAGCAACCATGCCCGCGAGAATGCCCAATCCCGCTTGGCCGTAGGTTCGGAAATCCCGAGGAGCCGGGCGCACTCCTTCAGCTCAAGCCCGGCCAACATGTGCATTTTCACCAACTTTCCTTTGCGAACGTCCAATGCCTCGAGCGCAGCCAGCTTGTCATGGATGAATTGCAGGTCTTCCCCACTCGTTTCAGGGGCAGGCACCGCATCCACGGCCGCCGGGTCATGACATCGCTCAAGATCCCCACCATGCCGGACACGGCTCCGACGTCGCGCCCTATCAATGAGGATCCGTCTCATCGCCTCAGCGGCTGTGGCTACAAAGTGAGACTTATCAGCCCAGTGATTGTGCCGTCCAGAGGCCATGAGCTTTAACCAGGCCTCATGGACGAGCGCCGTGGCCTGAAGAGTGATGCCGGAAGGCTCACTGGCAAGCTTGTGAGCGGCGATCCTTCGGAGATCTTGATAGGCCTGTGACAACAGCATCTCTTCCTGCGAACGCGGGCCCTGCGCTTCATCCAACGGGTTAGGCTCCTCGGGAATCATGGAGAGAAGGGGGAATTCATGCCGAGCAGACCCTCAATCCGCTGGGTTGTGGGTGTAAGCACGTATACGGTCCGCTGGGATGTCGCCCAGGCCTTGAGAAGGTGATCACGCTGGTAGAGCCGCAACACAGGTTTGATCGAGGTGGGCGGATGAGTGGCATCAGGGTCGTTGACCCAAGGGTTACCCAACTGGTCGAACCCCCTCAGCACAACCAGATGCCCATCATCCCGTTCCTTCCCTCTTCCTCTTAACAGCCCCAGGGAAACTGACACAGCCACCGGAAGGCGTTGCGACACCAGGCTTTCAAGATCCGACAGGTCGCGAAGGCGGATGACATACCCTTCAAGACCTGGAAACGAACCCGCGAACGCCGTGTTGAATGACCAATTGCCAGTTCCTCCGTAGACTGGATCGAAGACCGACCTGGCGGCCTCAGGAATGTTGATCCGCAAATCGTTTCGACCCAGCGTATCTCCCCAATAAGCCAAAAGCATGGTGAGTGACGAGGGACTACACCAGACGTGCCCGCCCTGATAAGCATGCTGGGACAGTTCTGGAACCACCAAACGCATTCCCCAAGCTTCGCGAAACTCCGGCCTGGGAATGTGTGAAGTCCTGGAGTTCAAAGTGGAGACTCCCAGGCTTCTGAGCGGAGGATCCGATGCCAACTCAAGGCTGGCGGAAGGTTCCACCAACAGCTGAAGCCGGTAGCGTTGCGCGGGAGAGACCAGCTTGAGCGTGTCGGTATCGACATGGCCGACAGGATTCTTGGTGTCGGTCACGCTTTGTCGTGGGAACACGTTTGTGTTCAGCGACCATTTTCCGAGATGAAACCATCCTGACGGCTGGTTCGAATCCATGATCTGGACCTGGAACTGAAAACCGGAGTTGCTCCACGCGTCCTTCACGTTCCAGCTCAAAACCATCTCATCAAAACCATGACCAGCCTCAACCCAGGGTGAAGTCCAGACCCTGCCCTGGCCGCCTGGCACATCAGAACGCGAAGCCCAGCCGTCAAACTTCCGAATGGCGAGGAAAGCGACTCGAGGCTCGGCTCCGATCGAACCCAGGGCCGACTCGAACAAACAACACAGCACACCGAGGATTTGGAGAAACTTCATACTTCACCTGCGGGCTTTTCGAGGTGAGAGAAAATGTTCGCCGCCTTTGCCAACCGAAGCATCTATCCAGTCGAGATAAGCCCGCAGTCCACAAGCGACCGGCATACAAATGATCTCGGGCGTTTCGTATGGATGAACAGCAAGGACGGCCTTCTCGAGAGGGGCAAGACATTGCCGCGTGGTCTTGAAGATGATCATCACTTCACCCGCCTTCTCCAATTTCCCCTTCCACCAATAGTGGGACTCAACGGAAGGAAGGATGTTCGCACACGCAGCGGCCCGGGAACTGAGAACGGAACGAGCTATTCGGCGGGCAACGGCCATTCCCGGTGCGGTGACGAAGACTATGACTTGTGATCGAGAACGTTCCACGCAACCTCTCCTGACCGAAGCTGGCCGGGGGTGCGAGAAAAAAAGAGCCCCGGCGGAACCATCCGCCGGGGGGGTGTCAACCAAACGATGTCGGAAACCCTCCGACGGGGGTACGTTCGAACAAACTATTCCACTGGCTTGGGCGCAGCGGGCGCAGCGGGCGCAGCGGGCGCAGCGGGTGGCGTAGGCGCAGCGCCTTTTTTAGCTTTCCCAGCCGGGCGCGACTCCCGCGCCTTCTTCAAATCCTCCCGCATCGCATCGCGCTCAGCGTCGTCCAGCTTGCCATCGCCGTTCTTATCATACTTCTTGAGCCGGGCCTCATCGCGCTGCTTTTTCTGATCTTCCCGCATCT
>VHDG01000280.1 GCA_016871475.1 Verrucomicrobiota bacterium | reverse complement strand
CCATTGGCAGGCCGCTCGCCTCATTTCACACCGCGAGCGAAGAGAATCATATTTCTCTACATGCCAGGCGGCCCGTCGCACGTCGATCTGTTCGACCCCAAACCAAGGTTGCAACAAGACAACGGCAAACCGCTCCCGTTCGACAAACCTAAACTGGAACGAACCAAGACCGGGAATCTTTTGGCGTCACCCTGGACCTTTCGTCAACACGGACAATGCGGCACGCCGGTGAGCGAGTTGTTGCCTCGGGTGTCGAGTTGTATCGATGATATTTGTGTCATTCGATCGATGCTGGCCGACAACATCAATCACACCGGTGCTGCATTACAGATGTGCACGGGTGAACAAGCGTTTTCACGTCCGAGCCTCGGTTCGTGGTTGACGTATGGGTTAGGCACCGAGAATCAGAATCTGCCTGGCTTCGTGGTGGTCAGTCCCGCAGCCGTGTTCCAAGGCGCGCAGCTCTGGGCTTCAAGTTTTCTTCCGAGTGCTCATCAAGGGACACTCATCCGTGACTTGAACCAGCCCATCGCCAACCTTCACGATCCGTCCTTCAGTCGCCAGCGCGCAAAGCTGGATGCACTAAGGCAACTGAATGAGTTGCATAAACAAGGTAGTCCCATCGGAAGCGAGCTCGACGGGCGAATCGCCTCCTTTGAGCTGGCTTACCGGATGCAGATGGAAGCTCCCGAAGCGTTCGACTTATCCCGCGAAAGCGCGGCGACTCATCGCCTTTACGGAACGAATGATCCTGCGACGGAGCAGTTCGGGCGGCAGTGTTTGCTGGCTCGACGGCTGGCCGAACGGGGTGTCCGGTTCATCCAGCTGTTCAATGCCCCAACGAACAACGTGTGGGATCACCATAGTGATTTGCGACAGCAATTGCCCAAGCGCTGTGCGGCTGTCGACGTCCCAATCGCTGGCCTGCTCACAGATCTCAAGTCCAGAGGCTTGCTGGATGATACCCTGGTTCTCTGGGGGGGAGAATTCGGTCGAACACCGACAGCCGAAGGTGCCAACGGACGTGAGCATCATCCGTTCGGTTTCACGATGTGGCTGGCCGGCGGCGGCATCAAAGGCGGGCACGTACATGGCGCTACCGATGATTTCGGTTGGCATGCAGTGCAGGATGCTGTTCACGTCCACGATCTCCACGCGACCCTCTTGCATCTGATGGGCTTGGATCATACCCGATTGACCTTTCATTTCGGCGGGCGCGACTACCGATTGACGGATGTCTATGGGAATGTGGTGCAGCAGATCCTGGCGTAGAGGGATAAAAACTATTGGGACACGTCATTAGAGCTCTTCCTCCAGGCTCGCCTCTGTGAAAATCAAATTGCCTATCCGATAATACGGGACTATGCGTCGTTGACGTGTGCGTCTGAACCTCAGCCTGCAAACGCCCAATTCCACGTCGCAAACAATGAACTCGACGATGCCTATCACTCTTCACCGATGGTGGACGCTGGCTGCCGCCTTGGTTCTTCCGACAATGCCGCTGGCGTGCGTTGCCGCCGACAACGTGGCTACAAACCGGCCCAACGTTTTGTTCATCGCGATCGATGATCTGAAGCCCTTGTTGGGCAGCTATGGTGTCTCGTGGATCAAGTCTCCGGCAATGGATCGCCTGGCGGCTCGCGGCACGGTGTTCACAGCCACTTACTGTCAGGTCCCGTTGTGCGCCCCCACCCGTGCCAGCCTGTTGAGCGGGCTGCGTCCTGACTCCACCCGCGTCTATTTCAATCCGTTCAAGATCCAGAATGTCCTGCGAGTTCGCCTGCCGGACGTAGTGACCCTGCCTCAGCACTTTCGCGCAAACGGATATACGACGGTTGCGATGGGCAAGGTGTTTGACGGCCGGACGGTCGATCAGGAGCACGACAGCCGTTCTTGGTCGCAGCCCTTTGTGAGGCGTCATGAATTTGCGGCGGGCGGTCCGGGAGTGCGCGGCTACCAGAATCCGGCAACCAGGGAAGGCCTGAGCGCAGCGGCGAAGTCGAACCCCAACGAACGCATCCCAGGACCGCCGACGGAGGGCGAGGATTTGGCGGATGAGGCGTATCTGGATGGAGCGATCGCGCGTTCGGCGGTCGCGAAGATCCGTGAACTTGTGCCACAGGGGAGACCCTTCTTTCTGGCCGTAGGCTTTCACAAGCCGCACCTGCCGTTTATCGCGCCGAAAAAATACTGGGACTTGTACAACCGCGAGACGCTTCCGCTGGCCAGCTTTCAGGCATTTCCGTTGGGGAGTTCGGTGCAATCCCAGGTTGTTCCCAACTCGGGCGAAGCCCGGGACTATGCGAGAGTTCCGAAGACTGGAGACTTCCCGGAGGCATTGCAGCGGGAGCTGATCCACGGTTACGCGGCCTGCATTTCCTACATCGACGCCCAAGTGGATCTGCTGATGCGAACGCTTGAACAGGTCGGTGTCGCCGACAACACGATCATCTGCCTGTGGGGCGACCACGGCTGGCATCTGGGTGAACACGGGCACTGGGGTAAATCGACCACGTATGAGGATGCCACCCGCGTGCCGTTGATTATCGCCGCTCCGGGGGTCGGGCGTGGTGTCCGCACCTCGTCGCTCACTGAGCTGCTGGATGTGTATCCGACGCTTTGCGAGCTGGCTGGTCTGCCACTGCCCGGGCATTTGCAAGGCAAGAGCCTGGTGCCGCTTATGCGTGATCCGTCGCGAACGTTGCATGAGGCCGTATTCAGCCAGAGCTCGACGGTTGATTCCCAAATGAGCCCGCAGCTGGTGGGGGGAAAGCTCGATGAGCAAGGCTCGATCGCTTCCAGCATGGGGTGGGCCGTGCGCACGTCTCGCTATCGTTACGTGGAATGGCGGCACGCGGAACTCATCGGCAGCCGGCGCGAGTTCGGAGCCAAGGCCCTGGCGGTGGAGCTTTACGACTACGAAGTCGATCCTCTGGAGCGGGAGAATCTCGCCGGAAAACGGGAATACCGGCAGGTGCTTCAGGAGCATCAGCAGCTGTTTGACCGCCTGCGTCCAGACCTGCCGCGGCGGGAGAATTGACGCCGATGGCTGTCAGCACGCCTCGTTGCGCGAGCCACGCGACAGACCCGGACCTCGGAGTTCAAGCGGTAACGTTCTCATGCTCCTGTTTGGTGATGAAACGTCCGCGCGCCTGGCGGGACCGACTACGATTACCAGGGAATGGGTTGTCCGCATATTTCGCGGATTTACGCAGATGAAGACGAAGTCAGGTTCCAGATCCAGGTCTTTCTCTGCGGCAGAACGATCACGATTCCAGGCTCACACCGCAGAGGCGGGAAATACGGAGAGGAAGTTTGGAGCAAAATCAGAGGTCTTCTCTGCGCTCTTCCCGACTCTGCGGTGCAACCTCGGCGGGCCATTTAAGTGCAGAGTGCAGAGTGGGGAGTGGAGAGTGACCTCCAGTAGATTACGATTATGAGGCGAGGGGAACGGGGACGGACGGGCTGCTACAGGTCATTTTTCCTCGCGTACGAGGACGGGTCTGGGGGCGCCGGGGCGCAGAGAGTTCGAGAGGGCCATCCATTCCGCTGGCTGAGTTGAGAAACGGGGCCACGTCTCCTGCCAGGTTGACCCAAGCATCCAGGCCGCCCGCCACACTCCGTCGAGCGGCGTCAACGCGGATCCGGCAAACAGCTCTGAACCCGGCTTGCGCACGACCTGATCGCGTCCTACTTCCAGCTCGGCACCGGCCAGAGGGTATCTGCCGGGTGCCATGCCCGCCGCCGCCATTGCATCCGTCACATACCAGAAGCGCGACGGGTCGATGACTCGATGGAGGATTCTGAACAGGGCCGGGCTGACATGGATGGCGTCGGGAATCAAACCGACTCGCAGGCCGGGCTGCTCAAGCACGCGCCACAGGATGTTATCGTGACGATCCCAGCTTTGAGGGCAGCCGTTTCCAAGATGGGTAAACCCAGTAGCCCCCGCATCCATCGCACGCTCAATTTGGCCGGTTGTCGCTTGTGTGTGGCCGAGGCTGACTCCCATGCCAAGGCGGGTCGCTTCGCGGATGCTCGCCTCTGCGCCACGACGTTCCGGTGCGAGTGTCAGAAGCATCGGGAGGTCTCCACCCGCTTTTCGCAACGCACGGATCTTGGCCGGCGAGGGATCTTCCATGAACGATGGATCATGAGCTCCGTGGTATCCCGGCTTGTCTGACAGGAACGGGCCTTCCACATGCCAGCCGGCAATCATCTCCCTCAGGAAGGGGTCCGAGGCGCGCAATGCCTTCAGATGCCGGAGTCGATGGAGAATGGTTTGGAACGGGGCCGTGATCAGAGTGGCAAGGAACGATGAGCAGCCGGTTTGTCGCAGACCCATTGCCGCAAGGCACAGCTCTGCAGGACTGATGTCGTCACGTTGGAAGTCAACTCCCTTGAACCCGTTGACCTGGAGATCAGTGATGCCCGGCATGGCCCAGGGGAGTGGTTCGGGGCTGGGATGAGAACGCAGCTTTCGCAATGCGAGGATGTGTGACCCGTCACAGCTGATCTCCGTTGGAATTCCCGACGGGAAGATCCGCGCGATGCAGCGGGACACGCCACGGTCTGGCTCGGGCCAGGCCTGTATCCGCAGTCGGTTACGCGGCGGGGATGCTGATTTCCCAGCGGATGCCACAGGGCTTCCTCTTACTGGGCTGCAGCGACAGGCTTGCCTGCCGCCCAGGCGAGCGCGTTCTTGAGCAGGGCCTTGTAGGCGGGATGGTCGTGTGACAAGCCATCGTGTCCCAGCGTGATGTTGACGATTCTTGCCTTGGGATGCTTCGTGATCCAGACGACTGGATAGGTCTTTCCCGTCGCGAGATTCCGTCCAGTGGCCAACGGATGCGCTGCCGCTCCATCCGCATCCTGTTTGTGGTGATAGAGCTCGTCGGAGATGCGGAAGGAAGCCGGAACACCTTTCATGACCGGGTGTGAGGCATCGATGGATGTGACTTCGAACTCCCCGTATCGGTCATGGCTTTGAGATCCGCCGCCGGCCAGGATGCGATTCCACTCGGGCCAGTCGTTCCAAAGGCGCCAGTTGCCGGCGTGGAGGAGGACGAGGCCCTTCCCGGTGTCTGCGAAGTCCATGATGGCTTTTCGCAGGCCTGTGTCCTTCTGAGGTTGGTTTGCACTCCAGCAGAGAACGTCGATCTGCTGAAGGGCCGAAGGAACATCCGCGTATTGCTCGGTGTAATGTGCGGAGAAGCCTTTGGATTCCTGGAGAGTGGCCAGGTCTGCCAGCCGAAACCATCGTTGGAAGTCATGTGAGCTGCCTCCCCCCACGAGCAAGGTGCGAACACCCTGGCCCCAGTCGAAGGATTGGGCCTTCGGTTGTGCTGACGCCGTGGGAGCCGAACTCGCCGCCGCGGCAGTCTTGACCACATCGCCGGCTTCCGCAGTGATCGCAACAAAGGTCGGGGCCACGGAGTTGTCGAAGCTCTCGAGGGTGATGCTAGTGATGTCCGCTTTTCTGGAGAGATTTTTTGTGAACCAGCGGACCTGCTGTCCGCGTGGGACGATATCGGGGGCGTACTGCGATCCCGGCACATCGGTCATGCCGTTGTAGTCCGCGAACTCGACTCCATTCTTCAGCACAAACTCCTCGGATTTTCCGTCGGCGAATTTCACGGAGACCTTGGCCACCGGCAGGTCTTTGTGTTCGCCGCAGCAGGGGAATCCCCAGCCGGCAACTCCGCCGAGGAAATGCAGCTTGCTGGCTGTGACGCCTGAGGCGGCGATCTCAACCTCTTGAGGGAGCTTCCGGGCCATTGCGTCGCCTCCCCGCAGCACGGTGAC
>VHDG01000279.1 GCA_016871475.1 Verrucomicrobiota bacterium | reverse complement strand
TTGAAGCCGGCGTGCGCGCAACCTCCGGCGCACGTGGATCCGTCGTCCCTGAAATCCGGATGTGCGAGAGCGTCGCGTATTCGTGCTTTGAGGTATGGTGCAGTTTGACCAGAAGGTTCGATGATCCGGTGAGCACGGGCTCCTGCAGGGTGGTGGTGAATACATGCCGCTCTGTCAGACGGGGGCCCACCGCCCACCCATTCCTCGTCATACCCGAACCATCGATGACTTGTTTCGCTGAAAAGTCCTGCTGCGAGTAATCAGCGAACGCGTTGGTAAAGGAGACCTTCAGGTTGAGCGTGGGGGTTAGCTCCAAACTTGGCTGAGGGACTGCCTCCACCCGCTGGCGCCACACCTGATTGCGCTTCTCATCGAGCAGCTGCACGCGGAAATCCTTGAGCCGATCGCTCACCCCATCGGTTCGGTTCCAAATCCTTATCCGATCGATCTTCGATGAGGCCTGTAAATCAACCTCCCAGTACGGGAGGGAAGACAGCTCGGTATGAGTTGTCGATTTGGCATTCTCGTAGTGTCCGTCCGTGTTTCCGTCGATCGCACGCCTGGCCTCCCCTCCGAAAGCGGTGCTGCTCTGCGAGGCTTCGCCCTTCAGGGCGATGTTGTTGGTTCCCGAGAAAACCTGGACTTCAGCCAGGGAGAGGTATTTGTCCTTGCCCGGAAGTTCGATGCGAACGAAGCGACCTGCCACCGGCATGTCCTTGGGCGCGAGAAGCTCTGCGCTGAGCTGTGAGAGCACAAAAGCACCGCCCGCGTGCCCGACGCCTCTGCCGGGAGGACGGTCGTCTGGCAGCACCTCCAGACGCAGGGCTGTCAACGCGCCGTTGGTGAAGGGCGGGTACACCACCGAGTAGGTGTCCGTCTTGCCTCCCCGATCAAAGTAGATCGATGCATCCTCGGCCAGAGCGGTGCGCGCACCGGCTGCGCTGGTGGCCTCGATGGGTTTGAGAGTCTGGTAGGTGACTTCCGTCAAAAACTGCTTCTCCCATTCACGCTGCGCATTCGCCAGCTCCTCCGTCGGGGTCGTCACCACTTTCTCCCAGTGGGCGATCTCCCCTTTCAGCTCCCGACGTTTCTCCTTTTGCTCGGGCGTGAAGAGGCTCAGCACCGGGCTCTCATCCCCACCATCTGCCGTGTTGTTCAGAATGGCGAAGGTCTTGAAATAGTCCTCCTGGGAAATGGGATCATACTTGTGGTCGTGGCACTGCGCGCACGCCATGGTGCTTCCCATCCAGACTGCCAGTGTCGTGTTCACACGGTCCACCACCGCGACGTTCCGGAACTCCTCGTCGTTTGTTCCTCCCTCGTTATTCGTCATCGTGTTCCGGTGAAATGCTGTGGCGGTCAGGTTCTCATCCGTTGGATCGGGCAGGAGATCCCCCGCCAGCTGCTCGATCGTAAACTGATCGAAGGGCTTGTTTTCGTTGAACGCGCGGATCACATAGTCGCGATAGGCCCAGATCGTGCGGCCTGGATCGTCAGCGTAGCCACTCGAGTCCGCGTAGCGCGCCAGGTCCAGCCAGTGCCTGGCCCAATGTTCCCCAAACCCCTTCGCATCCAGCAGCCGATCCACCAAACGCTCATAGGCCCCCGGAGCCTCGTCAGCGACGAACGCCTCCACCTCCTCCAGCGAAGGAGGCAAGCCGATGAGATCCAGGGAGACCCGGCGTATCAGAGCTTCCCTGTCCAACTCCGGCGATGGCATCAGCTTCTCCCTCTTCAGGCGGTCCAGGATGAAGGCATCGATGGTATTGTGACCCCACCTGGCCTCCGCCGCTGCGGGAGAGGTGGGACGCTCCGGCTTGGTGTAGGACCAATGACGGGCGTAAGGAGCGCCCTGGCGGATCCATTTTTTTAGCGTCTCGATTTCCTGCGAAGTCAGCTTCCTCCCGGATTTCGGGGGAGGCATGAGGTCATCCGTATCCGAGGTCTCAATCCGTCGAATGATCTCACTCTGTTCAGGATGGCCCGGGACGACAGGCTTCTTGAGGTCTTTCAGCTCTTCCACAGCGCCCTCGTAAGTATCCAGGCGCAAACCGTTCCTCCCGCCTTTTCTCTCCGCCTGGTCCGGTCCATGGCACTTGAAGCAATTCTCGGAGAGGATACGACGGACATCGCGATTGAAGTCGATCGGCCGATCCTCTGCATGGACGTGCTGGCTCAAGAGGAAGCAGGCAGTGAGCAAGGCGGCTCGGGTGCCGGAACGGCCGGGGGACGATCGAGGTGAACCAGGATCTTGGGCATTTGACTTTATCCCAAAGGATTGCATGCGAGTTTTCTACGGAGGAACCGGGTTCATGACAAGGAGACAAGGATGACGAAGTGAGTCTTTGTTCTCGCCATCCAACCAGAAACCTGCGCCTTCCTCCCCACTCGCCTGCATCTACCTCTACAATCAAATGAGCTCAACCACCCCACTGCCCCCGCCTAATTCCGAATCATCCGGAGTCGCGAAGAAAGAGCGCGATATCGCGATGGCCTGTCATTTTCTCGGGCTATGCCACTTCATTCCGCTGGGTAACATTCTCGGGCCCCTGATTCTCTGGCTGCTCAAGCGCGAAGATTCCAGCTACATCAACTACCACGGTAAGGAAGCGCTCAACTTTCAGCTCAGCGTCACTCTTTACGCTCTCGTGTGTGTGATCCTTACGCTCGTCCTAATCGGGGTCTTCCTTCTCATCGCTCTCGGGATCTACGCGATCGTCATGAGCATCCTTGCCGGGATCAAAGCGCAGGAAGGGGTGCAGTACCGTTACCCTCTAACGATCCGGTTTATTCGCTGATCGAACGTCTCCGAACTCCGCCACTCAGGTTCCGTCCCCAACAAGCGCCAGGGCCCGGAGCGTGGACGCCTCGGCCCTGAACAATCCAGGCGCATCGTCGCTATGACATCCATTGGCGCACTTGGGCGGCGCTTTCCTCCGAGGCGGTGGTGAGGACGGTGTGGTCGCAGGGCCAGATGATTCGGATTCCCCTCAGTCCGGGACAATGGCGTCGCAACCATCGTGACACCCATGGCCAGCAGACCACCGGGTCGATTCCACCGCTGAGCAGATGCACGGGCACACGGACGGTCGCTGCGATCTCCCGAGGGTCGTTTGACGCGATCAGGTCGAGCCGTTGGACGATGGCTGCATGATCTGCCGGTGTGCGCCTTTGTGCGAAATCCCGTGCTCCTTGGATGGACTCGGGTGACTTGGCAAAGCGGAAACGTGCATATGCCACATACCAGGGCAGGGCACGTCGGACGGCCCGATGCGAGAGTGAGGGGCAGATGCGCCTCGTCAGATTCAGCAGCCAGGGCAGGGGATACTTCACAAAACCTCCGGCCAGGATCAGTCCATCGGGTCTGAACTGGCCCCGCCCGGTGAGTTCCCAAAGCACCTGGCTCCCGAACGACTCTCCCAACAGCCACCCGTGCTGAATGCCCATGGACGCCAGCCCTGACTCGATCTCCCGGGCGTAATCGCAAAGTTGCCAGCTCGGGTTCCGGGGGTAGGTGATCTCCACGAACCGGACCCGGCCGCTCATCGCCTTGCGAAATGCTTGAACCAGTGTCCAGTCCCCATGGATGCCAGGCAGATAAACGAGCGTCGGGGCGGTCGCGTCCTCGGGATTCGAGATCCGGAACCGCAAACGCTCCTGGCCATCCGAGCAAATTGGGTCCGGGTCGGAAATCACAGGTCGGGCTTCAGGGTTCCGTGGTTGCCGTGAGCGACAGGAAGGCCTCCTCCAGGTGACGACTCGTGCCGGATTGATTCTTGAGATCGGCTGCCGTTCCTGAGGCCACGAGCTTGCCTTGATGGATGATGCCGATCCGGTCCGCGAGTTCCTCGGCCACGGCGAGCTGATGCGTGGACAGGAATACCGTCATCCCGGCCCGGTTCCGTTCCTTGAGCACATCCTTGACCGCCCGCGCATTGGCTGGATCCAGGCCGACCATCGGCTCATCAATCACAAACACCTCCGGTTCGTGCAGCAGGGCAGCCACGATCGCGGTGCGCTGCCGTGTGCCGTGTGACAGACCTTCGATCATCTTCTCCATGAAGGGTTCCAGGCCAAACCGCTCGGCGAGGACCTTTGTTCGCCGCGCAATCTCCGAGTCGGGGATCCGGAACAGCTGGCCCGTGAACCTCAGAAACTCCCAGGGCGTTAGTTTGTCGTAGAGGAACGGAAAGTCAGGGACGTAGGCCATTCGCCGACGAACCTCAAGCGGATGTTCCTGTACATCGAATCCCGATACCGAGACCTTGCCTGATGTGGGACGGATGAGGCCCACGATGGTTTTGATGGTTGTGGTCTTGCCGGCGGCGTTGGGACCCAGGACCACGAAGAACTCGCCTCTCGGTATCGTGAGGGATAGGTCATCGACTGCGATGAGGTCGCCGAACCGTCGGGTGAGATTCTGGATTTCGATCACAGGAGGATTTCGTTGACCAGGGAGATTTGGTTTGGGAGGTCGAGCCGGAGGACCTCTCCGCTCTGGGGGTTGATGTAGAGTCTTAGTTCCTGGTGCCCCAGGATCGTGGCACGGAGAAGGAGCGAGCGGATTTTGTGGGAGCCGATTCTGAGGCGGTGGTCCCGGCGTGCTTCGATCTTGCTGCTGTTGGTGCCCATCGACGAGGGGAAGGCGGGCAGATTCAGCAGAGCCTCGGGCAGGGCGCCGCCCGTGAGTTCCCGGAGCACCTTGCTGGGTGAAGTGAGATCCTTGAGCTGCAGTGTGCGTTCAAATGGATCTCCAGGCGTGCCGGAGCGGACCCTGAGAGTGGCCTCCTTGGCCGATGCCTCGAGCACCCAGACGTCGGGTCTCACTGACAGCTGCAGAAAAAAATCGGTCCAGGCCTGGTTGGTATCGATGTTCAGCCTCCCTGAAATGCGGATGTGATTGGTCCAGAAATCAGTCTGGAGCAGCGCGTTCCCATCGAGATCCAACGAGTAACCCGTGATCCCTGCCACCATGCCTTCGATATCACGGTTGTCCTGGGGCGCTGGCTGTTGCTCAATGATGGTGGGCACCCACTTGAACGACCCCATGCGCTTGTTCGAGCCGGCCAAGGTTAGGACGAGCACGGATGGATCGCTGGCCTGGAGAATTCTTTCCCAGATCAGATGAGCGGGGATGGGGATGCCATCGCTGTGGCGGCTCGTGAATTCCGAGCGAACCAGCGCGCCCATCATTCCCAGCCAGAACACCGTGATCAAAACTAGGCCGGCCTTTCGCATGGAGGGTGGGTCCTAAGAGCTCCTAGCGGGTCGGAATCGTCAACGCCTGGCCAGGCCGAAGCTTTTCGGGCGATGCATAAGGGTTGGCTGAGCGCAGGGCGGCGACCGTGATCCCGTATTGTCTTGAGAGGGAGGAAAACGTTTCGCCTTCCTTGACCACATGCGTTCGGGCCGGGCGCGTGGGATTCGCGGGAGGGGGACGTCGCGGCGTCGATGAGCCGGTCGAATAGTTTGTGGCATACCCCGCTGGCTGAGCAGGCCGCTGTGGAGGGGTAGGGGATGGGGTGTTCCTTGTGATGGTGCGCGCGTTGTCCGCCAGGCGTGTGCGATCGGGAGTATCGAGCTGGATGGCCGGAGGACGTGGGGGAGAGGGAGAGGGAGAGGACGAAACGGCGGGAGGGCTTTGAGCACCCTGGACCGGGGTTGACGGCGGCGGATTGGTGAAGACGGCGATACTGTTGGCAGCCAGGGCGCGCATGGTGTTCAGGTCGCGTTGCAGCTGCGCATTCTCCTGCTTGAGGCGTTGCAGTTCGGCCATCACTGCCGGGTCCGCCTGGACAAGAGCAACGCTCTT
>VHDG01000278.1 GCA_016871475.1 Verrucomicrobiota bacterium | reverse complement strand
GGGTTGCCGAACCTCGTGAGGCTACCCTGGGTCATGTTTCCCAACACGACCCAACCGCAACGCGGTTGCGCCTGTCCAAACAACCGCTCCCACCAGAGTGCCGTGCCTCGGTATTGGTCTGAGTCGGCGGCATGATGTCCTTTCCAAATCTGCGGATAATCTTCCCGGCCTTCGTCTTCTCTTCGAATCGCGACGGGTCCATTTGAATTACGAGCACGACGCAGGTCGCATTGCGGCCATGTGAGTTGCGGGCGGCATGCCGGGATTCCCTTTTGTAAAAAAAAACTCGCAAGATTTTCGAAAACGGAACGTTGATGACTTTGCTATGACCCCATTGATGCTGAAACAAAGGACCCAAAAGAACGTTCAACCGGGAGATGCGATACATCGTCTCTCCACACTCCTGGCCTTGATCGGCTGGCTCATTCTTCCCGGGAATCTCCAAGCCCAACTCTTCGAGAACCTGCGCAGTCTTGACCCACGCTACCCAGTCGGCGACCTCTCCATCACCAACGCGACACGTGGCCCCAAGGGCATCGTGGCCGGCGACTTCAACGGGGATGGGCGGGCGGATTTTGCAGTCAGCGACAAGAACGGCAGTGTCACCCTCTATTTCAGCCTGGGTGGCGCAGGATTCGAACCACCTTTCTATCTGCAAACAGGCAACCATGAACTGCGCGGCATCGTGGCAGCCGACTTCAACAAGGATGGCCGCCTGGACATCGCCACAGCCTCACCGTTCAGCGGAACCATCCATGTGCTCTTGAATCGGGCAACAAAAGTTTTCGAAGACAGTCCTGTCGCAGCCTGGCAAGGGGTTCGTGACCTGCTCGCCGCCGACTTCGATGGCGATGGAACTTCCGACCTGGTCGCAGCCGGGCCGGGAGCGGGACTTCGACAATATAAAGGTCTTGGGGATGGCCGGTTTGGCTCTCTCGTCTCCTTCCAGCAGTTGGATGGAGCCGGCTGCACCACGGACAGCGACAATTTTCCGCAGCCCGCCTTCTTCTTGCACGGCTTCCGTGCACCCGGCGCCAACAAGGATTCGCTTGTGGCAGCCCAAGGAGATGGATGCTCCACTCTCTGGGTTTTCCGCCCAGACTCCCAGGGAATCCTCTCCATCACCAGTACCCTCACCAACCTGGACGTTAATGCCATCGCTGTCGGTGCTGTGCGGATGCCCAAAGCATCCGGAGCCCTTGACCTGGTGACCAGTTCTCTGGACGGCGGATACGTGGAAGTCCGCGAGTTCGATACATCTATCGGAACCTTCAAGAGCGAAGCCACTCAGAGGATCCAGATCGCGGGCGCCCCGAGATCACTGAAGCTCACAGACTGGGACCAGGACGGCTGGAACGACCTCGCCGTGGTGCAGCGCTTTACCGACACGGTGACCCTCTATAACAACACAAACGGAACCTTCGTACCGGGGCCGAAGCTCAGCGTCGGACGTCTGCCTCGAGAGCTGGAAGCAGCTGACTTCACTGCGGATGGTCAACAGGATCTTGTCGTCGTCAACCGATACTCTCTCGACGTCACCCTGGTCGCAGGATTCCCCGGCAAGGGAAGCTTCTCAGCTTTGGATCAGGTGTATGCCGTGGAAGGAACAGTCACGGGACTTGATGTCAGGGACTTCAACAAGGACGGCAAGCTGGATCTCGCTGCGGGCTATCTCGATTGCAGGATCCTGTTTCTTCAGGGGAACGGGGATGGAACCTTCGCCTCGGGGCGCCTCATCTACAGCCCATGTTTTTTACCTACGAACCACGCGTCATGGCGGTCGGAGACTTCGACAAGGACGGAGATCTCGATCTCGCAGGAGCAGGACTCGATGGAGTTCTCGTCATCGCAGAGAACAAAGGCGATTTCCTGACCGCCACCACTTTGAACCTGACCCGATATGAAGCGCGGAAGGTACCAAGCCTCCGGGCCATTCACGTCCTGGATGAGAACAAGGACGGCGACTGGGATATACTAGTGGCGGGGGATGGAGGCGCTGAGCTTTACTTCGGCCAGGAAGGGCTTGGGTTCAAGCCCGCCACCAATGAGCTCTTCGATACAAAAGTCACAGGCACAGCCGCGGCCCTGGGTGATTTTGATGGTGACGGAAATGAGGATCTCGCTGTGGTGGATGCCGACTCGGACACCTTGAGCATCTCCATCAGGAAGAGTCCGGGTGATCCATGGGAACTGGCGCTGATCGTTTCGGTGCCTTCGGGGTCCCTGCTCGTGTCAGGCGATTTGGACGGGGACGGGAAAGCAGACCTGGTGGGGTCCGGCTCGGTATTATGGACTGCGCTGAGCAGTCGGCGGGCCCGGGTTGTCTCCCGACAGGCAGAGGTGCTTCGAGAGGGATCGAGTCAGGGAGTCGTGCTGAACGAGTTCCTCGCTTCCAACGCCTCTCTCCCGGTGGCAGCAGACGAAGGTCGTCTCACCGATTGGGTTGAAATCTACAACGCGTCCAATGACTCCCTCAGTCTCTCCAATTGGACCCTGCTCGTCATCGAGCCGGGCTCCCGACCGGGCCGCTTCAGGACGAACACCTACATCTTCCCGGCCACCAACGACCTTCCAAGCAAGAGCCGACAAATCATCGTGGCCGCGGATAAGAAGCGCACCCCGCTGCATACGGGGTTCCCGCTTCCAGCAGAGGGAGCGACACTCGAGCTGAAGAACGCCACGGGCGAGCTCCAGGATCGCCTGGTGTATCAAACGCAGGAAACTGACAGATCGTTCAGCCGATTCCGTGATGGATACAATGGTTGGGTGGTAAACCCCATCCGACACCCGGCAGTCCCAACGTGGACAACGGCACTCTTGATCCCAGGCTGAGCTTTCAAGGAATCGATGGAGACACCCTGAAACCCGGAGTTCCCTTGCGGTTCAGGGCAACGGGTCGAGACGACCTGGCCATCACCACCGTGGCGGTATTCTGGCGAAGGCTCGACATCGGCGAGACGACCTATAAACGAACGCTCCTCTACGACGATGGGCTCCACGATGACGGTGCTAGCCAGGATGGATCTTTCTCGGGCGTGCTGCCCAGGAGACTGCCGGCTGGCGCACGAATTCAGTTCTACCTCGTAGCGACAGATCTGACCGACAAAACCATCTACGTGCCGTCGCGTCCGGAACGGGCGTTGGCGGGTCTCGATTCCGATCTGTTTGCCGCCATCGTGGGTGGAGCGCGGCCCACCCTTGAGATCAGCGAAGTCGTGGCTTTGAACGCGACAGGGCTCAAGGACGAGACAGGTGGCTTCCCTGACTGGGTTGAGATCCACAACTATGGCGAAGCTCCAGTCAGGTTTGAAGGCATCACACTCGGGCGGTCGCTATTGGGCAACTCCGGTCGGTTCGTCTTCCCCAACGGATTTCAGCTCGCTGCCGGAGCTTATCTGGTCGTGTTCTGCGACGCCCAGGGAGATTCGGCCCCATGGCATGCACCGTCCGCACTCTCCTCAAGCAGGGACGCTCTCTTCCTCACAGGGACCTCATCTGAAGGCATCAGGACGCTCATCGATGAAGTTGAGTTCGGTCCGCTGAACACCGATCTCGCATACGCGCGACGGGGGGTCAGAGGGCCATGGACAGTTCAAGCACCCACGCCCTACCGGGCCAATCAGTCTGGTATTCGAATCACCGTGGCAGATGGAGTAGGGTTTCTCTCCTTCGGCACGGGCTCTGGAGAACCCTTCACACTGGAATATAAGAACAGATTGAACGATCCGTCGTGGAGCTCGTGGGCAACCGGACTGGGTGACGGGACCGATAAGGTCTACCGGCTACCCGGCGAAGGCGCGCGCTACTTCCGTGTAAGGCCGAACTGAGGGCTGGTTCCTGGTTCCTGGTTCGTGGTTCGTGCGGATGGGACGATGACGAGTCCAGGCTGACACCGCAGAGGAAGTTTGGAGCAGAAACAGAATTCTTCTCTGCGCCCTTCCCGTCTGCGGTGAACACCCGGCGTGCGACTACGAGTGACCAGTTATGAGTGTTGAGTGATGAGTGCATTTCTAAGGTGGCCTTCCGCGGCAAGAAGGCCTACAAGTGGTCCCCGACCCAGGCAAGCTTCGGGTCGGTGTTAGACCAACTTTATGCCTCGAGTTCCGATCATCATGCCACAGCTGGGCGAGTCCATCGCCGAAGCGACCGTCGTCAAATTCCTGGTGAAGGAAGGCGATGCGGTGATCCCCGACCAGGATCTGATGGAGGTGGAAACCAACAAAGCCACCCTCACCGTCACGGCTCCCTGCCATGGGCGGATCTCGCAGTTCTCCGCCCGCACAGGTGAAAGCTACCCGGTGGGCTTCGAAGTCGGTGGGCTCGAGGTCTCCGAGGACGAGATGGCTTCGCGAGGACTGAAACCCCCGGCCAGTTTTTCCGAGACCTCCCCGAGAACAGGTGAGGCGACAAATGGGGGAAGGACGTCAGCGGAGGTTCTTCCAACCGTGAAGGGACTGCCCGTCCCGGCAAGTGCAGGAGGAGCCTCCTACATGTCTCCGCGGCTCAAAGCCAGAATGGCCGAGTTGGGTTTGCACGCGGCAGACCTGGCAGGAGTTGCGGGGAGCGGGGCTGCCGGACGCGTCACCATTGAGGACTTCGAACGCTTCGTCGCAGAACTCGAGGCGCATCGAACCAGCGAGGCATCATCCATGCGCGTGGCAGTGGCGGACGCCATGCGTCGGAGCTGGACTCGCCCTCTTGCAACCGTGGCTCTGCCTGTGTGCATCGACCCCCTTCTCGCCCATCGCAAGGCATCGAATCCCAAGCCCGGCCCCGCTCTTTATGGCCTGCGAGCACTCGCCCTCGCCCTCGGCGAAAACAGCGCCCCTGCCGGACGCCTCGTAGGAAGCCGCATTGTCCACCCCGATGCCATCGATGTCGGCTTTGCTGTCGAGGCTGAGGACGGAGTTCTGGTTCCTGTGCTGCGCGGGGCGGATCGTGTCCCGCTGCTGGAGCTTGCGCCACGCTACAACGAGCTCGTGGAGCTGGCTCGCGCCCGGCGACTTCCCCCCAACGCCACAGGACGCTCGGTTGCGACCGTCACAAACTTCGGCTCATTCGGCCTCACATGGGCCACGCCCATCCCACTCCCGGAGCAAAGCCTGGTTCTCGGAATGGGCGTCGGACGAAAAGTCCCCGCGTGGTCGGATGTCTCGAACCGGTTCGAACCCGTCACCGAGGTGAATCTCACCCTCAGCTTCGATCATCGGGTCATTGATGGGGGTGCTGCGGGGCGGCTGCTGGGTCGGATCTCCGCCCTGCTTCAGACTCCTTCAGACCTCTAACACCCGGTCCACATGCTCTGCACAGTTGAAAGACAGCTTTCGGTCGCCATCGAGAATCAACCCGGACGCCTCGCAGCGATCGCCCGGCTTCTGGCCTCGAATAACATCAACATTCGCAGCCTCTCGGTGCTCGACAACATCGAGCAAGGAATGATCCGGTTCATCCCGAGCAACGCAGCGTTGGCCAAGGAGCTCCTCATCAGGTCGGGCCTGTATGTGGTGGAGGCGGATGTGCTGGCCGTGGCCGCCCGGGACGTTCCAGGCGAACTTGCCCGGATCGGTGATTCCCTGGCAGAGGCAAGGATCAACATCGATTACGCTTACGGCACAGATGACGCCCCGGAGCAAGCCATGCGGATCATACTGAAGGTATCGAACATCAAGGCTGCAGCCGACGTTCTGTCTGCTCTCCATCCGTAGTCATCCGCATGAGTCGGATCGCAAAAGGACTGGTCGCCATCCAACCTCCGGGCGCACTTGGAGTCAGCTTTCTCTGCCATCTCACAGATTCATTCCAGCGACTGGATTC
>VHDG01000277.1 GCA_016871475.1 Verrucomicrobiota bacterium | reverse complement strand
GGACTTCGGTTGACTGAGGTATCCAGGAATCCTGCTGCAGAGACTCCATCACCGTAGCTGACACGTCCGTTGGCTCTCACCTGCTCGATGACCACTCCCGGCGCCTTGGTGTTCGCCTGAATCTTCCTGGGATCCACCCGGACGAGGCCTTTCGCGCTGGGAAACCAAAGCACTCCATCAGGCCCTTTCCAACCCGAGGGCTGGCTTCCTCCATTTGTCTCTGCGCTCGCCATTCCATCGGACTCTCCAAACGGCATGGCGGTCAATCCCATCACTTCCCCGTCCAACACCGCGTGGGCTTCCGCGAGGCCTATCTTGTAGATTCCCCGGTTGCAACTGATCCACAGGCTTTCATGATCATCCTCCAGGACCCAGTTGATCACATCATCGAACAGTCCCTGGCTGCGCGTCAGCGTGCTTACCACTTGACCTTGCCACCGCGAGAGCCCGGAGCCCGTGCCGATCCAGAGGCTGCCGCGGCTGTCTTCAAGAAAGCAGGTGATCTGAGGATCGAGCAAGCCGTTGGTTTTTCCGTAATGTATGAAATCCGCCCCGGGTTCGCGCACCCATAGACCCCGAGCTGCCGTCCCGACCCAAAGGGTTCCGTCCTTACCGTGATGAACGCAGCGGATGTCCGGCTTTGTGACATGGGTCAAGAGAGGTTGCTTCGTGAGCTGACCATGCTGAAGGGTGAAGAGTCCATCCCCCCGGCCAAACCATATGGATCCCTGGCTGTCGGAGGTGATGGTGCGGATATTTTGAGTTCCTTCCTCGTTTGCTTTCGTGATTCCGAACGGCCCGATCTGCCATTCGTTTCCTTTCCATAGGTGAGCGCCCACGCCGCCGAATCCCACCCATAGGCTGCCATCGGGCATGGGGAGCAGGGAGAAGGCCTGATGAGCTCGAGCGGTCTCTCCGGAGGTCGCCGGCAGTCTCTTCAGCCCCTGCGCGGATAGTTGGTAAACGCCCTTCATGGTTCCCCAGGTCACTTGCCCGAACGGATCCACTGCCACGCACCAACTGTCGTTTTCACTTCTGAGCTCCGGCAGTTGAAGTGTTCGCAGTCGCTTCTCTTGAACGTGAAGCAATCCATCCTGCCTCGTGGCGACCCAGAGGTTGCCTTCCTGATCGCGCATGATTGTTTCAATGTCGGTCAGACCAGGGTGGGTGAGTCTTTCTCCTAATCTCAAACGTCCCTGCGAATCCGTGATCGCCTGGTGCAGGAACCCGTCTGCAACCACCCAGGAGTCCGGGCTGCCATCCAGCAGCACATCGTTGACGACAAACATGCTTGCCGGGGTGATCTGACTTTTTGAGTCGAGGAGGACTTCGTGATTGCCGCCGGGTTTGACGCTGGACGCATCGTGATCGCCTCCGTAGACGAGTTGTCCGCGGCTGTCCAGTCGCAGAAATCGGAGCCAACCTGTACGTTTGGTCCGGCCTTGCTCAAGGCGGATCTGTCCGGTGGCCCGGGAGCGTTTGAGCAGGGTGTATCGGTCCCCAAACCACAAATCCCCTGACTCATCCTCGCGCATCCGCCGGATTGAGCGAAGGGGTGGATCCGAGATCGGGATGTGTTCGCGCAGGCCGTTTTCATCGAATCTCATGAGCGCGGCCTGCCCTCCAACCCAGACACCTCCGTCTTTGGACGGACAAACGGCAGCTGGTTGGTGTCTGCCCAGGGTTTTTCCACCGGTTCCATACGCCAACCACTGATGATTTTTCAGGCGAAGAAGCCCGTTCTTGGTGCAAACCCAGATAACGCCCGATTGATCCTCAGCCAACGCGAGGACATGACTGTCGGTTTCCTGCATGATCGGGAGGGTGGCTTTTTCGAAGACTGTGAAGCGCACACCGTCGTATCGGACCAGTCCAAAAACCGTCCCTGCCCAGATGTAGCCATCCGAGCTCTGCAAGAGAGCTGTGACGTTGTTCTGGGGCAGGCCCTGTTCCACCTTCCATTGTGTGGTCCTGTACTGGCTGTCGAGGCTGCCGAAAAGGGCGGGGTTGGCTTCTTGAAGAGCGCCGGCGGCCTCGATCTGGGTGGTGAAGGCCGCATGGGTTCCGACCAGCAGGAGCAGAAACACACAAACTGTGGGGGAAATCCGCATTGGCGCCGATCGCCTATCACAAATGAGCGGCTCAGCCAATAGGTTTTTCCCTGGGTTTTTGGTTCCCACTTCAGCCGGGTTTGGTGTTTAGTCCCGCCCTGCATGAACAAAACCGCATTGCTTTTCGCCGGACAGGGAGCCCAGGTCGTGGGTATGGGCCGGGACATGGCAGAGGCCTCCTCCTCAGCCCGACAGTGGTTCGAGCAGGCTGACCAGGCACTGGGATGCGACCTTTCAAGGATTTGCTTCCAGGGTCCGGAAGCCGATCTCACGCGGACCGAGTACGCGCAGCCTGGCATTTACCTAGTGGGTTGGGTTGCTTTTCAACTCTTGAAGGAGAGGCTGCCAGGACTGGACTTCCACGCCACGGCAGGTTTGTCACTCGGAGAGTTCACCGCACTGGCAGCCGCCGGGGTTTTTTCATTCGAGGACGGGATTCGCGTCGTTCGGCAGCGCGGTCGCTTTATGCAGGAGGCTTGCGAGGCTCAGTCCGGGGGGATGGCGGCCATCATCGGTCTCGATGAGGAGAGCACCCGTGCTGTTTGTGAGCTCACCGGCGCCACGCTTGCCAATCTGAACTGCCCCGGGCAAATCGTGATCTCCGGCCCTGCCTCGGTCATGGAGAAGGCCTGTGAAGCTGCCAGGTCCGCCGGCGCCAAAAAGGCCATGCCGCTCAAGGTGGCTGGAGCATACCATTCCCCTTTGATGGCTCCTGCTCAACCTTCGCTAAAAGCCGCCCTGGCTAGGGTGTCCTTTAGCGCCCCGATCGTCCCGACCCTATCTAACGTCACGGCGATGCCCCACGATCCCACCCAGGTTTCCTCCCGTCTTGTGGAACAGGTTACCGCCCCTGTCCGATGGGAGGCTTGCATGCGATGGATGCTTCAGAACGGATACACAAGGTTCATCGAGCTGGGGCCCGGGAAGGCGCTTTCCGGTTTCATGAAACGAATCGATGACAAGGTGCAGATGCTGAACGTCTCCGACATGGCATCCCTTGAGACCACCGTTCAGGCCCTTTCGGCCTCCCCCAACCCCTAATGCTCATAACACCATGCCGCTACTCGAAAACCAAATTGCTGTCGTGACCGGTGCAGGCCGCGGAATTGGCCGCGCCATCGCTCTGAAGTTCGCTTCCGAGGGAGCCGATGTGGCCGTTGTCTCCCGAACGGCTGAGAACTCCGAGAAGACCGCTGTTGAAATCCGCGCCCTGGGCCGTCGCGCCTGGGCTTTTGCGGTGGATGTCGCCGATGGACCTGCCGTCGCCGGGGTCGCAGAGCGCATTCTTGCTGAGGCAGGGAAAGTGGACATCCTGGTGAACAACGCCGGTGTGACCCGCGATGGTTTGCTGATGCGGATGAGCGAGGCCGATTGGGATACGGTTCTCGACACGAACCTCAAAGGGGCATTCCATTTTTCCAAGGCTCTGTGCCGGTCCTTTTTGAAGCAAAGGAGCGGAAGGATCATCAATATCTCGTCCGTCATCGGGCTGATGGGCAACGCCGGCCAGGCCAACTACGCCGCCAGCAAGGCAGCCTTGATCGGATTCACGAAGTCGATTGCGCGAGAGCTCGGATCTCGCGGGATCACCGCCAATGCGATCGCCCCCGGCTTCATCGAGACCGACATGACCTCAGGGCTCGCCGAAGATTTGAAGGCGGCGTTGCTGAAGGAGATTCCCCTCGGTTGTCTGGGCCACGCGGAGGACATCGCCGGCGCCGCTCTTTTCCTGGCGGGCCCATCGGGACGCTATGTGACAGGGCAGACCTTGGTGGTGGACGGCGGGATGGCGATGTAAAAAACCGCTCGACACATCCGGTCGCCGTCGATAGACACACGCGGTTTCTGAACTCAAACGTCCTGACATTTCCGCAGGTTTATTGCCGATGGCGGGAGGCGGGGCGGACAGTTTGGAAACGGGGCTTGACGGTCCCGGAACCGTGACATAGACACACGCTAACTTGTAACCAGACGACATCATGGCTGAGCAATCGATTGAGGATAGAGTAAAGAAGATCATCGTTGAACAACTCGGGGTAAACGCTGATCAGGTAACCGCCGAGGCCAAGTTCGTCGAGGACCTCGGGGCTGACTCCCTGGATACGGTTGAACTGGTCATGGCTTTGGAAGAGGAATTCGGCAACGAGATTCCTGACGAGGAAGCCGAGAAGCTCCAGAGTGTCGGTGATGTGGTGAAGTACATCGAAGACCTTCAACGCAAGTAAGCTTCAACACTTTGCATCCGGGGCAGCCGCGGACTATTCGCCCGGCTGCCCCTTTGCTTTGATTTATGGCCAATAGCTCCGCAGACCGCAGAGTGGTCATCACCGGCTTGGGTGCCGCCTCGTCCCTTGGCAACACCGCTGATGACCTGTGGAAATCCATCGTCGCTGGTCAGTGCGGCATCGACCGCATCAGCCTCTTCGACGCATCCGCGTACGACTGTCAGATCGCCGCGGAGGTGCGCAACTTCGATCCCCTGCCTGCTTTCCCATCCCCGAAGGAGGTGCGGAGAACGGATAGGTACAGCCAGTTTGGAATCTATGCTGGATGGCAGGCGCTGAAGGATTCGGGAATGGATTTGAATGCCATCGACCGCGATGAGGCGGGTGTGTTTCTCGGGTCGGGAATCGGGGGTCTTTATACCACCGAGGAACAGCACAAGGTCCTGCTGGCGAAGGGGCCTGGGCGACTGTCTCCGTTCATGATTCCGATGCTGATCCTGAACATGTCGTCGGGGCTGTTCTCGATGTACTACAAACTTCGCGGCCCCAACCTCGCTACGTGTTCCGCCTGCGCGACCGCCACTCATGCAATCGGCGAGGCCTGGAGGACGATCAAGATGGGCGATGCTCGGGTGATGTTTGCGGGCGGAACTGAGGCCACGATTGTTCCTCTCGGGATTGGCGGATTCTGTGCCATGAAGGCCATGAGCACCCGCAATGCTGAACCCAAGAAATCCTCCCGCCCCTTCGACACAGGCCGCGATGGGTTTGTGATGGGTGAGGGCGCTGGGGTGGTGGTCCTGGAGGAGCTGGAGCACGCGAAGGCTCGCGGAGCCAGGATTTATTGTGAGCTCGCTGGGTATGGAAACACCGCGGATGCCAATCACATTACCTCGCCTGCACCCGAAGGAGAGGGAGCCGCCCGATGCATGCGCATGGCATTGCGGAGCGCGGGGATCCAGCCTTCCGAAGTCTCATACATCAACGCCCACGGAACCTCCACGCCTCAGGGCGATATCTGCGAAACGCAGGCCATCAAGACCGTCTTTGGTGACCATGCCCGACGGCTCGCTGTCAGCTCTACCAAGGGTGCCACGGGGCATATGCTGGGCGCTGCCGGAGGGGTCGAGACCGCCATCTGCGCCAAAGCCATCGAACATCAGATCGCACCACCCACGCTCAACCTCGACAACCCAGACCCTCAGTGTGACCTCGATTACGTCCCCCATACCGCGCGACCCATGCCCATCAACGTTGTTGTGAATAATTCCTTTGGTTTTGGAGGGCATAACGCCACGGTGATCCTTAAGAAGTTCCAGGGCTGACGCAGGACACCCGGTCCGGGTTTGCTGAAACTGTCCCCGATCAGGCTTTGCCGTGACCAGGAAATCTCAAAGTCCCAGCGCCCGTGTGAGATCAGGGCTGGCGGTGGAAAGAACCCCCATCGCACTCACGATCGCCGGATCCGACAGCGGGGGCGGGGCGGGC
>VHDG01000276.1 GCA_016871475.1 Verrucomicrobiota bacterium | reverse complement strand
AGTGCAATTTTGTGAAAGTCCTCGGCTCCTATCCCAACGCCGAGCAGCCCGTTCCCTAGTCATCAGTCGCTGGGAGGCAGCGTGAAGTGGAAGGTGGTGCCTTTCTCCATGACGCTTTCGACCCAGGCTTCGCCCCCGTGAGCCTGCACGATGTGTTTCACGATCGAGAGACCCAGGCCTGTGCCTCCGGTGTCACGCGCCCGCGCACGATCCACGCGATAGAAACGTTCGAATACCCGATGTCTGGCGTCCTCCGGGATGCCCATGCCGTCGTCTTCTACCCAGCATTCCACGCCGCCCGCCGGTAGTCGTTTTGCTCCGATCTTCACAACGCCTCCCTCCTTTCCATACTTGATCGCGTTTTCAACAAGGTTGGAGAACACCTGCTCGATACGCTCTGGGTCCGCCATCACCTCCATCCCTCCTTCGATCTGGTTTTCCAGGGTGACCTTCCGCTCCGCGGCCCGGCTCTCGAGGCTCTCGACCGCGTATGCAGCCGCGGAGTGAATCGGGAAATGTTTCAGGTTCATGGAGGCGTTACCGCTCTCCAGCCTCGATAGCGTCAGGAGATCCTCGATGAGATAGGTCAGTCGATTGGTGTGCCGTTCAATGGTTTGAAGGAATCGGCGTGCATCGGAAGGGTTTTCAATCGCTCCTGCCTGCAAAGTCTCTACGAACCCCTTGATGAGCGAAATGGGAGTGCGGAGTTCATGGCTTACGTTGGCTACAAAATCCCGCCGAGTGCGTTCCATCTCCCTCAGTCGAGTTTGATCATGAAGCACCAGAAGGTTGCCTTGGTCTCCTGACAAACGGTTGGCGTTTGCCTGCAACATTCGAACGGGTGGACCGGGTAAACTGAGTTCCAGACCAAACACCATGCCGTCGCGCTGAAGTCTGCCTACCAACTCTGCCATCGCCGACATGGGGAAGGCCTCCGCCAAAGTCTTCCCGGCTGGATCCTCGGTCGCCATCAGGAATCTTCTGAACGCCAGATTTGTGGACTGAATACGCCCCTGGCTGTCCAGGATGGCAACCCCCTCCATCATGCTGTCGAAGATGGCCTTTTGCCGGGCAATCTCCTGCTCCGCCTTCAAACGGGCCTGCTCTGTGAGTGAGTCGATGGTCTTTTGCAGATTCTCGATCTCGCGGATTCTGGCTCTTCGTTCGGTCCTCCACTTCAAGAGGGTGAAGACCGTCGCGCTGGCGGCTGCTGTAGCCAGAAGATATTTCATCAGGGGCATTGGGACTGGCTGTGTGTGGATTTTCTAGTGACCGTTGCGGGATCGGAATTCCCAGCTCCTGCCCGAAGCCGGGATGGAAACTGTATAGCGCTCACCGTCCGCACTGACTGAAAGTCTGATGGGATGAACTGCGCATTTCTCCTCAAGATTCGCAATGAACTCGTCCGGCGTGTTGTTTGTAGAATCGTTCCGCACGTTCTTGTGAACCTGGAAAATGTTCTTCAACGAGGGAGTGGACCTCAGCGCTTCGAATACCGGCCCGGCTGTGCCTTTGCGGGGACCGTTGTTCATCACTGCTACGGATGGGTCCAGACTTCGGACCAGCAACGGGTTGTTGCTCACATCGAGGCCATGGTGATTGACCTGATAGACATCCACTTTACCTGGAATCTGAACGGGACAAACCAGGGTCTCCTCCGTGTTCCAGGTCAGGTCTCCAGCATCAAAAAATCGGAACGCGCCGAAACGAAGCAGCCACACGCTGCTATTCGCGTTGTCCGAGTTATCCACGGCTTTGCGAACGGGACTCTCACACGTTCCAGGTCTTGCGTCCTGGGGGGCTGCGACTGCCTGTTTCCGGGTCATGAGGCAGCGTAGTTCCAGGGGAATCGAACCTTTTGCAGGAGCCAACGGCAGGGTGACCCCTGGGTTGACCAGGTCGCGCTTGGCATCGATATCGCGATAGGGACGGATCAGCAGAGGCCAGCGGGTGTCGGCCTTGTTCCCATCGGGATCCGTTGCCGGAATCCCGTTGTCCCAGATCCGTCGAATGGGCATGAGTCGGTGCAGCTCTGCTGCTCCGCCGAAATGGTCGATGTGCAGATGAGTGGTGATGAGGTGATCAATTTGCTTCAGACCTGCCATGCCGCTGGCCGTGTCGAAAATCCGTTTGGAGTCTCTGCCTCCCGGGTTCCCAGAATCGATCAGAATGGACTCCCCGGCCGGAGTAACAATCAGCGTGGATCCACCGCCTTCCGAATCGATCCAGTAAATCTCCAGGCTTCCGTTGGAAGTCGCGGCGGACGATCGAAGGCATGCCGCGAGCAGCAGGCATGTGAGGACAGACAGGATCTGCTTGAGGGGTTTGGCTTTAGTTTTCATTTGGGGGTGGATTGGGAAATTCCGACAGTGTTCTGGACTGAGCCAAGGATTAGGGATTCCACGCCCCGAGCCCAGCGGCTGGGCAGTCCGTAGTAAACCATGGCGGCGGCCCCTTCATAGCCGCCTTCGTCCCAGACCTTTTGTGATGGAATATAGGCCATCACATCGTGGGCATAACTGGATACCCAGAGGGGGCGGCCCAGTGCGGCCTTCAGCTTGAGCGAATACTCCACCGTGACTTCTCCACCGAGGCAAATCCATGGAAGAGAATCTCCGAGATGCCACACGGAAATGGGGTAGGGGTAGGTGCGGGGCAGAGTTTTCTGTTCGGCCAATTGTGCCAGGAGCCAGCGTGCGTTGGCGGCCTGGTATTTGTCGGTGGAACGAGATCTTTCCTCGAGTTCGCCACGAGTGGGAACGGATTCGAAAGGCAGATCAATCGTCCGAGCATCGATTCGCAAACTCGGGGGAATGGGAGTGAGCACACCCTGAAGCGCGGCTTCAGTGGCGTCGGCAAGCAGGGCACCATAGCGACGCGCAAGCTCAGGAGTGCGACGTGGCAACGGATTGATATCGGCTCCGCATCCTGCCGCGAACATGGACACGATTCCCGGAAAGCGGCGTTCGAGTTCCAGTTGGGCGAACCCGGGATAGTCTCCTGAGAATTGAAAATCTGCGAGGACTGTCGCGTGACATGCATATCCGAACACGATCCCCTTGATCCCTGCTTCAGCATCCGAGATACGCAGGACGGGAACTTCGTAGTCCACCGGCCCTGCCAGGGTTCCACCCGCCCGTCGTGCTTCGACCAGGGGTTCAGGATTGTTTCTGCGGTTCACTCCGAACGTTGCGTGCCCGACAGCGTATGAAAGCTTGGCTGGAGACATTGCAGCCACCGCCTCTTTGCAAGCGGCAACCACCTGGGTCGTGAGCCAGGGTTCATAGGCGCTGACTTTGGCAGCCTGCTCGGCTCCAAAAAAATACATCGCACCCAGGTTTCGGCCTGTCACGGGTCCAGTGTGAGTATGCGAGCAAAGAAGGCTGATGTGCTGGGCGGGCACAGCAGTGGCTTTTTCAAGGGCCGTGCGAATGGATTGAGAGAGCGATCGATCCACGCCCACGAGATCCAGGGTGACGACAATACCCCGGACACCGTTGGTGGAGGCAAGCGCCAGCGCCTTGGCCCAGAGCTCGGTCCGAACCCCTTCCGAGGGCTTGTCGCGGGAACCGTATCCGCTGAGCCACATGCTCTCTTGGGGGGTGATGCGGGCTTTCGCAATCCCGGCCTGCCAGGATTCCGGTTTCAACTCAGCGGAGACACCCAGAGAAACGATGAGCAGATGGAAAAGCACCACGCGTAACCCGGACACGATGTTGGATGTGAGGGGCCCGGGGCAGGGGGAAAGCTGGGGGTTGAACGTTGACGCTTTTGGGCGATGCGTTTGCACGACCCGTTGTTATCGTGGACGGTGAACCCAGCGCAAGCCCTGCGAAGACACCGTTGGGTTCAACCGTGCGCATCGCTGATTCGCAGAGAAGACAAAGGCCGGGACGGTTATCCGCAGATTTCGCAGATTTCACAGATTGGGAAGAAGACATTCAGGTGCTGAGTTGGTTGGCAAAAGACCAGGAGTTTCCATTTTTTTGCCGTCCATCTTTTTGCCAGCAAGAGACTTTGCCTGCTCTCGGTCGCCGCATAGAAGGCGGCATCTGAAGAACAAATGATTCTCACAAGCTTTCTCCGCCGTTTCCTCTGTCTTCTTCTCTGCCTTCAATCTGCGAAATCTGAACAATCTGCGGATAAACCCACCCCTGTCTTGCTGCAGCCTCTTTCTTCTCGAGAGTGCCTGATGTCTCGCTTAGATTCCGCGCGTCCTTGCCGATGTCCGCACGCGTGCTTCATCTCTTTCTGTGGGTATTGCTGGTCGGGCCGCTGAGCCTGTCCAGTTGGGCCGGTCTGCGGCCGGAAATCCTCGCATCCTCCGCAATCGACGAGACGAAGAGGAGTCGGCTCCAAATGGACGTGGTCACCTCCGTGACGAAGGAGATGCCGGGCCGGGAATTTGAACGTCCAACCGCTGCCTCGTATGGCTCTCCTGATCGAATTCCGAAAGGTGAGACGGAGAACTACGGGTACGATGGACTCGGATCGACACGGTTTTTGATTCAAGGATCGGGTACGGCGTGGCAGCTGGCAGACAGCTATGCCTATGACGCCTATGGGATTCCGCTGACACCGCCTGGGAGCATCGGGACGACACGCAATCATTATCGTTACACGGGAGAGCAATGGGATGCAGATCTGAAGCTGTATTATCTGAGGGCCCGGTATTACAGCCCCTACGACGGTCGGTTCATCACGATGGACAGCTTCGAAGGCCATGAGAACGACCCACTCAGCCTGCACAAGTACCTCTATGCTCACGCGAATCCTGTAAACGGAACGGATCCGACTGGGCATGAGTTCAACTTAACCGGCATGATGACCTCTGTCGCGGGCATTGGTCGGATGGCTGTACAGGTCGGTCTGAGAGCATGGAGCGCTTACGACCGGGTTCAAACTTTCGCAGATGGGTTCAACGCGATTCAGTCGATTTTTCACGCAGTTGAGGATGGTATCGATGATGAGGATATCCAAGCGGTGCTTCGAGAAGCGGCAGAATTTGCTCAAGAGCGGCTGACAAGGAGAGTGGTGAACGGGGGATTGAAGATCGTCAGTGATGCTGGTGGGACTGCGATCACGGCTGCCAAGAGTGGTCTAGGTTACATTGGGAAGGGGCGGCTAAAGTTTGAGAAGTTTGAAGTTCGCGCAGTTCGTGATCTGTCGCATATGGATGAAGAGGATTTGCGCAAGATGCTCAAGACTGGCAACGCAGGGAAAACGAAGAGCGGCCAAACAATCTACCTTCACCATCATCAACAGAATCCAAATGGGCCAATTGTTGAAATTCCTCAGGAATTCCATTCGAATCCGGGCAACAAGAACCAACATCCACTCGGCAACACGAAGGGTGTAGGTATTCAAGGAGCTCGACCTGAATTTGACGCTTGGAAGCGTCGCTATTGGAAGGCTCGGGCTGCAGAGGAACTCGCCCGTAAAGGACTTTTATGAGATCAGACACAATCGCGACATTGGAGTCAGAATTTGCTGAGTTTCCGAGATGTCGAGCTGAGGAAGTTCCACAAGAAGAGATCGACTCTGCAGCAAGGCTGCTCGGCTTGGTGTTTCCTGATGACTATCAGGAGTTTCTCCGACTATATGGTGGGGCGGTGGTTGGCCCGTACGAGATTTTCGGTCTTCGAAAAGCAAAGGCGATGGGAAACCTTTTCTCTGTGGTTGAGGCCACCAATAAGTTTCGCAAGTGGGAAATACCTGAGACGACGAACTGGCTCATTGTGTCAGTTGACCTTGGAGGAAGTTGGGTTGGAATCACGCCTGAAGGCGCAGTGAGGAAATGGGATCATGATTATGGAGAGTTTGTAAATCTGGCGGATAGCTTT
>VHDG01000275.1 GCA_016871475.1 Verrucomicrobiota bacterium | reverse complement strand
CCTTGCTGCCATGTGCCGCCGGGATCAAACCGACACCTGCCTCAGGCAACCCCATGTAGGTCTCCGCGGCAGCCACCACGTGGTGACATCCCAGGCTCAGCTCGCACCCTCCTCCCAACGTGTATCCATGGCACGCTGCAACAATCGGCTTGTGGAAGGTTCGAAGGGAACTGGTGGCTTTTTGAAACTGGCGGATGCCGAAATCAATGTCCTCCCATTCCTGATTCTGAATCTGGGCAGTCAGCATCATCAAGTTCGCCCCCGCGGAGAAGTGGGGTCCCTGATTGCCGATCACCAAGCCACAGAACTGCCGATCAACCTCCTCCAAAGCTTCACGCAGCATGCCCAACTGATCACCCCCGATGACGTTCATCTTCACGTGAAACTCGAGACAGGCGACTCCATCCCCCAGATCAATGAGGCTCGCACCCGCATTCGACTTGACCACCTTCCCCGCCTGGCGAAGTCGGATGAGGGAGACCGCCTTGGGGGACTCCACATTCTCAACCATCGCGCTGGTGGCAGGTGCGAAGGAATAAAGTTTCAACCCGCGTCGCTCATGGAACGACTCCCGGCCCGAGGTCAGCATCGCTTGCACCAAGGGCGGCACGGCACGTCCCTCCTGTTCCAATCGGCGTGCCGTCTCTCGAACTCCGAGGGCGTCCCAGGTTTCGAACGGGCCCAGTTCCCAGTTGTAACCCCAGCGCATGGCGGCATCGACCGTGGCCGGGTGGTCTGCAATCTCCGGGATTCTGGAGGCTGAGTAGCACAGGACGGAACTGAGATGTGCCCAGGCGAACTTCGCCGCCACATCACTGCCCGAACAAAGCGCGCGAATCCGCTCCGCCGTGTCGGGCTGGGCCTTGGCGGCATCCAGCGACGCCATGGAAAACTTCTGGCGGGGACGGTAGTCCAGAGTCCTGTGATCGAGAGTGAGAATCTCGCGTCCTTTGTCCGTCTTGATCCGCTGATAAAACCCCTGCCCCTTTTTCTGGCCCCACCAGCCACGTTTCACCATCTCCTCGATAAACGACGGTTGATTGAACAGGCGGAGTTCCTCGGGATCCTTCAGCAAGCCCTGAAGATTTTTTCCCATCTGAGCCATGAGATCGATCCCGACAATGTCCCCCAGCCGGAACATGGCACTCTTGGGACGTCCCACCGCCGGACCTAAAACCGCGTCGACAGCATCGATGCCCAGGTCCATGTCCAACATGAGCCAGAGCGCCTTCTGCATGTCGTAGCACCCGATGCGGTTCGCCACGAACCCGGGGGTGTCCTTCCCAACCACGATTCCCTTGCCCAAGGTTGCCTCTGCGAACGAGGCAAACTCCTTCATCTGGGCGAGATCCGTGGAGGGATTTGGAATCAGCTCCAGGAGCCGCATGTATCGCGGCGGGTTGAAAAAGTGGGTGGCGAAGAACCGCTTGCGATAAGCCTCGGGCAAGCCCTCGGACATGCCATGGATTGAGAGGCCCGATGTGTTGGTCGTCACGACCGCGTCCGGCCGCGCCAGGGCGGCGATCCGGGCGTGAAGATCCCGCTTGAGATCCATTCGCTCCAAAACTGCTTCAACCACCCAATCCGCCTCTGCGATCCGTCCCAGATCGTCCTCCACGTTCCCAATCTCAATCAGCCCTGCGGAATCGGGATGAAAAAAGGGTGCCGGGGAAAGCTTTCGCATCCGGTCAAACAACCCCTGAGTGATCCGGTTCCGAACCGACTTGTGCTGCAGGGACCAGCCACGCTTGGTTTCCTCAGGAAGAAGTTCCGTGGGTGCAACATCGAGGAGCAACACTGGAATGCCCACGTTGGCAAGGTGTGCAGCGATCTGTGCGCCCATCGTGCCTGCTCCAATAACTGCAGTTTTCTTGATCAGTATCATGTCAGGAACCCGGATTTGGTTTGCGAAGTTCTCGTCGAAGATATTTGCCAACACCCGATTTCGGAAGTGATTCACGAAACTCTACATGGCGCGGAACCTTGTAGGCAGCCAGACGCTGGCGACAGTGCGTCACGATCTCGTCCGGGCTCAAACGGGCCCCCGGCTTCAAAACCACAAATGCCTTAACGGCTTCACCGCGATATGAATCCGGCACTCCCACAACTCCTGCCTCCCGGATCAGCGGATGCTCGAACAAGGCCTCCTCCACCTCCCGGGGATACACGTTGAAACCGCCCACAAGAATCAGGTCCTTCTTCCGATCCACGATGTAGAAATAGCCCTCGCGGTCTTGCCGGGCGATGTCACCCGTATGCAGCCATCCCTTCTTGAGCACCTTGGCTGTCTCGCGTGGTTTGCCCCAATACCCCTTCATGACCTGGGGTCCCTTGATGCAGAGCTCTCCTTCCTTGCCAATGGGAAGCGGAGGCCCGCCCCGCAGAGTATGAACAATCTTCGCCTGGGTACCCTGCACCAGGCAGCCAATGCTTCCAGCGCGGGAGGTGCCCGGAGGATTCACATGGGTGACGGGAGATGCCTCGGTCAGTCCGTAGCCCTCCACCAGCTTCGCGCCGGTGAGTTTCTCAAACTCCGCCTGGACAGAGGTCGGAAGGGGAGCGCCTCCACTCATGCAGACCCTGAGCTTGTGAAGACCATACTTCCGAAGATCAGGCACGGAATTGAACGCCACATACATGGTGGGGACTCCGTGAAAAAAAGTCGGACGATGGGTGCGGATGGCTTCCAGGACAGGCTCCAGCTCGAATCGCGGAAGGATGATGACACACCCGCCGCAATGGATCGCAGTGATCATCACGCAGGTCGTCGCATAGATATGGAACAACGGTAAAGTCGCCACAAACGTCTCGCGCTCGGAATTGCCACCCGAAAGCCAGTCCGCCGTCTGCTGGGCGTTGGTGGTGAGATTTCCGTGAGTCAGCATCGCTCCCTTGGAAGTTCCCGTTGTGCCCCCGGTGTACTGCAAGCAGGCGATGTCGCTCGGTCTCACCTTCACCGGTCGGATCTTGCCTCCACTGCGCAGAAGATGGTCCCACTCCAGCTCCCTCAGCCCTGGCCCGGCGGCTGCTGGACCAGGCGAGCTCGGGTTACGACGTGAGGAAGCTTTTTGCGTCCGATAATCATCCGCTCCTGTCCAGACGACACACCGGACACCAGGACATGCAACAAGGGCTTCCCTGACAACATGCGCCAGAGCTCTGTCGGCAAATACGACGGAAGCCCCGGCATCCTGCCACTGATGAGCGGCTTCTCTGGCCGTGTAGATGGGGCTCGTGGATGTAACGATGCCCCCGGCCCTCAGGATGCCGAAGTAAGCAATGATGAACTGCGGACAATTGGGGAGGAACACCGCGACGCGATCGCCCTTCTTGATGCCCATCGATTGCAGGGCTGCCGCGATCTGATCCGTTTCGTGGACGAGGCGCTGGTAGGAGATTTTGCGGCCGAAATAGATCAGCGCAGTGCGGCGCATACCTGCTTCCGCGCTTTTCCTGAGCATTTCGTTCAGCGTCATCCTGACCTGTTTCATCGGCGGGGTCGGGGCAACCCTCAAACCGAGGTCAGATCATTGCAAGCCCGAAAGACTCTTCCTCCACGAACCGAAAATCACGCCGCATGGATCATCGAGAGACAACAGCGACCCTCGGGTTCAACTCAACTGCGCTTGCGACCTCAACCTACCGTTTCCGACCGACCACAAATGCGCTGAACATGTAATAGCGCAAAGGGGTCGCATTGAGCAGCCAGTCCAGGGGTGCGAAGACCTTCCGATCCGTGCAGTCGACTCGTTCAACCTCACAACCGTATCGGGTCAGAAAAAACTCCATCTCAACGCCGTTGGTCAGGATGATCGCGTCGTCGTCAGGTTCGAAGGGTTCCTTGATGATGGGCGGAGTCCGATCAAACCGAACCTGATCCGGAGCGGATCGCATCAGCCGCCGTTTTTCCTGAAGTCGGCACCAGTTCTCCCACTTGTTTCCGAGACCTCGCATTCTCGGGTGATAGTCCCTGAGTCCGATCGCGCGGCGGAAGTTCGGACTGGACACCACAATTCGCCCGCCCGGCGACGCGACTCGCACCAGCTCCTTCAGGAAAGCCTCGGGCTCATCCACGTGCTCCAACACGTTCAATGCGCCCACCGACTGGAAATAACCATCAGGATAGGGCAGCCGCCGGCCATCATAGAGACTGCAGTGGCTCGAAAACTTGGAAGCTTTCTCAATGTTTGGTGCCGAGACGTCCACGCCGTGAGCCTCAATACCGTCGCGAGTCAGAGCCTGTACCACCTGCCCTACACCGCAGCCCACATCCAGCACCCGTCCCCCGGGAGTGGAAGGTCGCAGGGCGTCGGTATACTTGCCATAGAAAGCGGGGTCCCAGCCTGCGAGGAAGTCCGCATAGGCCTGATTACCCCGGTAATAGTTTTCGTGCGGACGAGATTCGCTCATGCGGCCAGCAGAGCTCCGGTATCCCGGCGAGATTGCACCCAGACCACGATGGATAAGACCACAGCCAGCAAGACCGCCGAACTGGTAATCCATGTGGGTTTTAGATCGGGCTTGAATTCGAAGATCACCGAGTGTTGACCCGCAGGAGTCTGCACGCCACGGAAGAGAAAGTTACACCTGAGTAGGTCGGCTGATTGCCCGTCCACGGTGACCTTCCAGTTGGGGTCATGCTTGTCGGTCAGCATGACGATTCCCGGGGAGGCGGAGTCCGTGCGAAGTTCGATACGCTTGGGAGAATAGGAGACCATCTCAACCTTGCCAGGAGGCGCATTGGAAGCGGCCGGAGCCGCAATCGATTCAGCCACCAGAGTTTCGGCGGCAGGATTGAATCCAGGGTCGGCCACGCGCTTCAGCACATTCTCGTCGGAAGTGCCAGGTGTCCAGGAGGTGTAGAAATTGGCCCGTGGCAAGGCACCCGAGAACTCCACCACTGCGTAAGGCCCGGTGTCGCTTTTCACAACAGCGATGCCATTGGGGCCGGTTCCGTTGGTGAGGGCAAAACCCATGCCCTGTTTGAACCGGTTGCGACCCCCATCCAACTGTTGATTGAGCATGTCGGGAAACGGATCGGCCAGGGCGACGATGTATCGAGTGCTGGTCAGTTCCCATAGTCGAAGAATGTTCGTGCCTGCGAGGGCCTCGCGAAAGATCACATTCTCAGGCAGCGCCCGGGGTTCTTGAACGACGTTGATCGACGGGATGTTGTAGTAGGGAAACTGCTGTTGCATCCATTCGCCATTGTAGAGCTGTCGGATGATGTTGAGTTGCGGCATGCCGAATGGGGCGACGGTGACACGAGACTTGGAAGGCTGTTTGGAAAGAAAGTCTGTGAGCGGATTTGCAGCATAACGAGCCTGGTAGTCGTAGTGTTGAATCCACGGGATGTTGGCGCGCGACAAGTCAGCGGCAACGAACAACCCGAGGACTGCGGCTGCCATCGACTGTTTGCCGCCCGAGAAGCGGCCGGAGAAAAACAGCCACATCACGCCCATCGAGAGAGCGAGAACAACAAGGTAAAGCAGAACCTCATTCCGGCTGTGCCGGGCCACCTCACGCGCGACTCCCTCGGGAGGCTCTCCCTGCATCGCGACCCCATCGGAAGCGAGATGTTTGACGAGATCTGCGCTTGAACCGGCATAGAGAAGCCAGCCGAGGACGGAGATCCCGAAGAACGCGGCACATCCCCACACCCATCGTCGCTCCAGGAGGGAGGCTTTGGTCTTCCAGGCATCGAACGAGAGAACCTTGGTGGGGCTGGTCACGTAAAGCCGCCACAACGCTTGGAGGCCGTAGGCGAACAGGAAGATCATCGACAACTGATAACCGTGAGTCCACTTGATGGGGTTACGGATACTGGAGAACAGGGGGAGGTGATAAATG
>VHDG01000274.1 GCA_016871475.1 Verrucomicrobiota bacterium | reverse complement strand
AACGTCCGTAGGGAGCGATGTCCACCCACACTCCGTGGGGTGCAAGGACCTCGTGAAACTGGGTCACGTTCACAACCTGTTGAACCACCACCGGCTGTTGTACCACGACGGGTGAGGCGGCAGGCTGCTCAACACCGGGTAATGGACCGGCCTGAGCATACGTGGGCGTCACAACCACATTGGTGGAAACCGCTGGTGCCGCTGTTGAAGGAATCGCATCGGCCGGCGGAGCAGGTGCAGGGGAGACGTTTTGCGCTGAGCTGGCAGGTGGCGGAGCGACGCTTTCAGCAACCGGGTTTGCAGGCGACGGCGTTGCTTCAGACGACCCGCCCGAGGTCCGGCCCTGCATCAGGGTGATCACCGAAGGAGGAACTCCGGCATCACTCAAATACACAAGGTCATCGGATGAGAGGTTGAACGAGTTTGTCCCCTTCTCCACAAAAGTTCGCATGACCTCCTCGTTGACTCCGGCTTTGGCAAGCTTGGCGACCTCTGCCGCGGGGGCGGATAGCGTGGCGGGGGGCGGAGCCTCCGGCTTGTAAAGAGTCTGAGGCGCAGGGGTTGGCGGAGTGTTGACGATGACAGGGGAAGGCGGCGGTGGAGGGGGGGGCACCGATTGTGCCGATTGTTGGGGACCGTTGCAGGCAGTGAGATTCAGCGTCCCGACGATGAGTCCGAGTCTAAACGCAAGCCGACCCAGGGAAGATTTCATGGAAGTGGAACTGTTTAATGGTTCAGTGAACACCTGCATCCGGATCTGTTAGCTATCCCAATGCAATGTCTAACTGTTGCTGATACCGACGAATCAGCCTTCGGGGTATTCAGTGAGTGGGGCGAAGAGGATTGGGGGGGTTGATGTCTATATAAACTGTTTATGAATAGACGTTTAGGTTTTTCTAAAGCAAGCGTCGAACGTATTAATGATGTATTGATCATCCCCCATGTTCTCAACCGTCTTGGGTGGGAAGGGGATTAATGGGCGGAAATGGTTGGCGAGTTCGGCAGACAGGCGGATGCGCTCGAGGGGATCAGCTGCGAATCCGGATAACCCGCGTCGTTGCCATCATGTCGTGGAGCGCGCGCTTCTCTTTGTCGAACGCGGCGACCAGATAGCCGAGGTTGCAAATCAACCCCGAAACAAATTGCGCACCCGCGCGGCCGAAGGATCGTCCCATGCTCACAGGAGAACCGTCTGGATTTACGACCTTCAATCCACAAGCTTTCTTCCCCAGAGTCGCTCCGTACTTTCCAACCAGGATTCCGTGGTAGAGCAATGCGATAATCCAAAAGGTGCCTTGCAACAGCAGTTGAAAGATCAAACCTCGGGTTGGGTTAGCCTCAATGAATCCCGTTACAACTGCCCAGATCAAGATAAGGAACACCGGCAGTGATATGAGCAAATTGTCGAGAAAAAAGGCGGCGAAGCGGATCAGGAAGCCTGCGTATTCAGGTGTCTGGCCATCGGGGACGCCTTCGTGAAGACGCTGGACGTAGGCAGGTTTGCAGGATGCGCAGACGAGGTTCTGACCAAACACTGCGAGCTGGTCTGATAGGAAAAGCCCTCCGCAACTGACACAAGCACTTCCGGCAGGAGAGTTGGGATTTTCTGGAGCTGATGACGTCGGAGCTGAAGCGCGGGGAACATTCTTCAACAATTCCCAGTTCGAAAGTGTTGCATTCCAGACTCGGGTCTCAGGGCGGATGTGACCCGACCGGATGAGCCCCTCAAACTCGGCGTCTCCAACAGGTCCACGCGCCTGACCATTCTCTTCGTAATGCCAGTTCATTGTTTTTGAGGACAAGTTCCGCGGCAGCATCATCACGAATTCAAGGGGATAGGAAGTACAGAATGGTCTCAGGGCGCGGTGGGGCGCATCTCACTTTTTCCGCCTTTCCCTTCCCCTCGTAATCGTAATCGTAATCGTAATCGAAGACGCATGAGGCGCCCTCTCGACGGTGAAAAGCTAGTGGCATCCCTCACTAATATCACCCCGCTGGAGGCAATCTTAAGGGAATGACCGACTGCACGGCGGAATCCTGGAGAGCAAGGACGAGTAGTCGATTACGATTACGATTACGAGGGGAGGGGAGGGGAGGGGACAGACGGGGGAGTGCGGGAGTTGTAGGTTGCTTGACTGGAAGGCTTCGTTCGTTTCACTGTCCCGGCCATGAAGCCAATCAACCGCCGTGTTTTCGTCGAACGTTCCTCCCAGGCTGCGACATTGATTGCGACGGGCTCTTCCGTCCTGGGTTTTCCTGCCATCGCTCGATCACAAAGCCCGGGCGATCAGATCGTGCTCGCGCTGATCGGCGCAGGTGGACGGGCCGCTGGCCATGCGAGCGGCATGTCGAGACTGCCCGGGGTTGAGTTCAAGTATGTCTGCGACGTTTGGAAGGATCGGGGTGCCGGCATCATGCAGGATCTCGGAAAAGTTCAGAAACGAGCCCCTCAACGGATTGCCGACATGCGAACCGCGCTCGACGACAAGGAGGTCAATGCGGTGGTCATTGCAACCCCGGAACACTGGCACGCATTGGCCACGGTTTGGGCCTGCCAGGCGGACAAGGATGTTTACGTTGAGAAGAACCCATCCATCTCCATCTGGGAAGGCCGCAAGATGGTTGAGGCGGCGCGCAAGTACCGTCGCATCGTTCAGGTCGGATTCCAGAATCGCAGCGGGCCCTACGCGGCTTCGGCACGGGATTACATCGCCAGCGGGCGGCTTGGACGCATCGTGCACGTGAAAGTGTATAACATGCTGGATGGCAGAAAGTGGGAGCCGAAGCCTGACAGCCAACCTCCGGCTGGCCTGGATTGGGATGCGTGGCTCGGACCCGCTCCGGAAGTTCCTTACAACGCGGGGCGGCACTTGGACTGGCATCCGTGGTGGGACTATAAGGGCGGCACTCTTGCCGACGACGCGAGTCATCAATTGGATCTGACCCGCATGGCACTGGGCGATCCTCCTCATCCCAAGTCCGTGCTTTGCATCGGGGGCAACTACGCTTTCCAATCCCAACGCGAAGTGCCCGAGTTCCAGTGCATCACCTACGACTACGGCGATTTTTCGATGACCTGCGAGAGCGGCAACGCGACGGGGTATCTGCGCAAGTTTCCCGGCGAAGTTCGTTTTGGTGACAAGTGGCCGCATTGGCCCACCTCGGCCACACGTGTCGAGATCTATGGGACGCAAGCGATGATGTATCTCGGGCGTCATGGGTGCGGCTGGCAGGTGGTTGTGGAAGGCGGGAAGGTGATTGATCAGGACAAGGGCTACTTCCCGGACAAATGGCATCAACCCAACTTCATCGACTGCCTTCGGACCCGAAAGCAGCCGAACTCCGATATCGAACAGGCCCATCGCAGTGCATGTCTGGTGCATCTGGCCAACCTCTCGTATCGTGTCGGTCAGAGGCAGTTGATGTTCGACGGGGCCCTGGAGCGTTTCACCCACAATGAGGAGGCCAACAAGCTCTTGAAGCCTGCGTATCGGAAACATTATCGGATTCCTGAGGAGGTGTGAGGGTGGCGGGGGCTGGGTTTGAGTTCATGAGGGCAAACGTCTGGCCCCGTGCGATCACGACAGCGAACGATTCGAACTCGCCCTCGAAGTCGGACGGGCAGTTCGTTGTCCACCCTTGAGGGTGTGCCCCCAGCCCACACCCCTGAGCAACACCCGCGCACGTTCCACCCCAGCCCAAGTCAGTTGCCAGAACTCACGACCTGACACTGTCCGACTGCCAGAGCCGAAGCGGGCGCAGCCCGGACACCCTGAATGGATGGGAATGAAACCCTCGCTTCCAGCCACTGATCACTGATCTTTCGCCTTTTCACTATCCTCCTCCTCACTCCATTCTCCCGCCGTCATGCAAAACTGTCCCCTGAGATCTTCGGTTGTTGGCAGCTACCCGTTTCCTGGCTGGCTTGAGTTTGCCAGCCAGCATCTGGATCGTTTCGGTCCCAAGGACATTGAAGAGATGCAGGAAGATGCTGTGATCGCGGCGCTTCACGATCAGATTGATGCCGGACTCGACGTGGTCACAGACGGTGAGCAGACCCGGTTGGACTTCAACCTGTCGTTCTATGGCCATCTTCAAGGCATCTCGTTGGAGAGTTCGCCTCCCCGTCGATGGGGCCCTCCCGCTCACGATCAGCGTGGAAAGCATGAAATCACGGGCGCCTTTGCTGCTCCGAAGGGCCTGGGGTGCGTTGCTGAGTATCAACGGTTGAAGCGACTCGCGCCTGAGGGACAGCAGCTCAAGGTCAGCGTTCCGGGCCCCTATACGCTGAGTGGACGATTCATTCCCAATGTCCAGTACCCGGACCGCTATGCGATTACCGAGGCGCTGCTGCCGATTGTTCGGAAAGAGTTGGAAGACCTTGTGGCAGCTGGTTGCAAGGAGATCTGTGTGGATGAGCCGTCCATGTCCTGCTACGGGCACCGTGAAGATCGCAAGCGCCTGGTCGGCATTTTCAACCGGACTGTGGAATCTGCCCGCGGTAAATGCCGGCTGGCGACTCACATGTGCTTCGGCAATTACAAGGGCCGCGCGATCGGACCCCGGAAGGCCGCTGCGCTGTTCCCTGATTTCCTTGATATGCACGTGGACGAGATGCACATCGAGATGGCGAACACCTGTTTCGTGGAGGTCGAGCTGATTTCCCAGGTTGCCGGGAGAATGGATGCCGCCGTCGGGATCGTGGATGTGAAGAGCTATTACGTCGAGAGTCCGGAGGACATTGCTGGCCGGGTTCGGCTTTGCCTTGAGCACGCACCGGCAGATCGATTGGTTTTCGCGCCGGACTGCGGTCTGAGCCAGACAGCGCGCTGGGCAGCCCGTGAGAAGCTGCGCAACATGGTTGCCGGGATCCGTATGGTGAAGAAGTCCCTGGGAATCCGAGGCTGATCCGGGCAACCTGCGGCATCGTTCCTGTAACCCTGGCTTGCCTCCTGCGTCTAGTGCCCGGTATGCGTCCGCCCATGCAGTCCCTGCAAAAGTTGCCTGGAAGGGCAGGCGTATTCGTTTTTATTTGAAGTCATGACAAAAACTCAGTTCCTACAAGCGTGCCTCGCAGCGATGGTCATCGCATGCGCCCCCGTCCATGCCACTCCCGTGGTGCCACGTCCGGTGAAGAACTTCCGGTTGTTGGACCAGAATGGAGCTTCGAGGGAGCTGCATCGGCAGAAACATCACAAAGCCCTGGTGCTGTTTGTCACAGGGAACGGATGCCCCATCGCCCGTCAGACTCTCCCGGCACTTCGCGAACTGAAGGCCGAGTTCGCTGCCCAAGGTGTCGAGTTCTGGTTGATCAATTCAAACGCCCAGGATGATCGGGAATCGACGAAGAAGGAGGCTGATGAGTTCGGTATTGATTTCCCCATTCTTGTGGACGACGGGCAATGGGTCGGCAAGAGCCTTGGGCTGACCCGGACGGGTGAGGCATTGGTTATTAAGCCGAACAGCTGGACCCTTGCTTATCGAGGTCGCGTGGATGACCGGCTGGGCTATGGGGCTCAGAAGCCGAAGGCTGAGAAGACTCCGCTTCGGGATGCGCTGGTTCAGGTGCTCCGCGGAGAGAGCGTTTCCACAGCTACGACGGAGTTCAAAGGCTGTGTGATCACCTATGCCAAGGCCAAGCCCGAGAACGCGGTGACATATTCCCGGGATGTTGCGCCCATTCTCCAGAAGCATTGTGTCAACTGCCACAGCCATGGAAACGTCGCGCCGTTTGCGATGACCGGGCATGAGAAGGTGAAGGGATGGGCTGACATGATCGAGGAGGTATTGCTGGACCAGCGAATGCCCCCCTGGCCGGCCGATCCGGCGATTGCTCACTTCAAGGACACGAGGGGGCT
>VHDG01000273.1 GCA_016871475.1 Verrucomicrobiota bacterium | reverse complement strand
CCAAGGATCCGGCGACATAGTCAGCAGGAGGTGAGTCAGGATGCCCCGGGAGTGGACTTCGAGCCGGATGCGAGGTTCTCACGCATCGAAGTGTCGGCCTGGACGTTCTTCATTTTGTAATAGTCCATGATGCCCAGGTTCCCGCTGCGGAAAGCTTCAGCCATCGCCAGAGGCACTTGAGCTTCAGCTTCCACCACCCTGGCTCGAGCCTCCTGAGTTCGGGCAACCATTTCCTGTTCCAAAGCAACAGCAGCTGCACGACGCACCTCAGCCTCCGCCTGGGCGATGAGCTTGTTGGCTTCAGCCTGTTCGGCCTGAAGTTTGGCGCCCACGTTCTCGCCTACGTCCACATCAGCAATATCGATCGACAAGATCTCGAAGGCTGTGTTGCTGTCGAGTGCCTTATCGAGCACCGTCTTGGAAATGCGATCCGGGTTCTCAAGCACGTCCTTGTAGCTGTGGGCGGAACCGATGGTGCTGACGATGCCTTCGCCGACACGGGCCACGATGGTTTCCTCGGTCGCGCCGCCAACGAACCGGTCCAGGTTGGTTCGCACAGTGACCCGGGCCTTGACCTTCACGGCGATGCCGTCCTTCGCGACCGCGTCGATCGTGACCTTGCCCGCAACCGGATTCGGGCAATCGATGACCTTGGGGTTCACCGATGTCTTAACAGCTTCGAGCACCGTCTTGCCCGTGCCCTTGGTGGCGAGATCAATGGCGCAAGCACGATCGAACTCCAGGTGGATGCCCGCCTTTCTGGCCGCAATGAGCGCCAGAACCACCACTTCCACGAGCCCGCCCGCGAGGAAGTGAGTGGAGAGTTCATCGATGGATATGTTGAGCCCGGACTTCACTGCCGTGATGCGGGAATCCACGATGGCGCCCACGGGCACGCTCCGTAGCCTCAGCTCAATGAGTTCCTTGAAGGTGACCCTCGCACCGGAGAAGAGCGCGCGGATCCAGATCATGCCGAAGTTCAGCACGATGATGGCAACGACAAAGGCCGCGATGAGGAGAATGGCAATGATCAATCCATTCACACCGGTCGGAAGAAGAGACAGGGGATTCATTTAGGTTCAGTTGATTCAGTTGAGTTTGATTGAGCTGGGAGCGGGTCAGGTAATGAGGGGCTGGTTTCGGCACGCACGACGACTTTGCAACCCTCGATGGAAACAACTTTAACGGGCGAACCGCGTTCGATGAATGCCCCCTCAGCGATGACGTCAACGCGTTTGCCATCGATGAGGGCAAGCCCGGCAGGACGTAATGTGGAGTGAGCGACGCCGGTGCGGTGGAGCAGTTCAGGCTTCTCGGTACCGATCTCCCCGACGGTGCGGTAGGAAATGAAACGTTTCGCCATTGCACTCTCCGGAAACCACGTGAAGTAGGCCCATCCGCCCACCGCTGAGAGGAGCGATACCACCGTGAGCACAGCCAGACCGGTGGAAGGTCCCAGCTTTACAAACGACAGGATCACCCCCGCGAACACGCAACACGCACCCAGGATCCCGGCGATGAGTCCTGGAAGATACGTCTCCAGAAACATCAGCAGAAATCCGCAAAAGATGAGTGCTGCAACGAGTTCCACGGAGATGAAAGTAGGAGCAACGTGAAAAGAGCGCAATAGAATCAGAACCGGTCTTTGAGAAGAAATTCACACCGCGGAGGTCGGACGCACGTAGACCGGCTTTTTCGCAACCACTGCAGGCCATCGTTTTCCACGGACCTCGACCTGGATTCGAGTGCCGGGCTGGGCCATCGCGACGGGGACGAAACCCATGCCGATGCCGATCTCCAGGGACGGGCTTTGAGTCCCGCTCGTCACCTCTCCGGTGGGCTGAGCGGAATCCGCATCCGTCCAGATGGGATAGTGGGGACGAGGCGGCGCAGTCTTGCCATCCATACAAAAGGTAACGCACTTCCGGGTCGTGCCTTCAGCTTTTTGTCGAGCAAGGACAGATCCACCGTTGAACTCTCCCTTATTCAGTGCAACGAAAAAGCCGAGGCTGGCTTCAATTGGTGTGACTTGCTCGTTCAACTCGTGGCCATAGAGGGGATAGCCCATCTCGGTGCGCAACGTATCCCGTGCACCCAGACCGGCAGGCTTACAGCCCAAGGGAAGCCCCTCGGAAAGGAACCGTTCCCATGCACACTCGACGCTCTCCGCGCGGGTGACGATCTCAAAGCCATCCTCGCCCGTGTAACCGGTTCGCGCCGCCAGCAACAGACCGCAGTCCGCAGTGTCCCAAACTCCGATCTGATTCTTGCGCAGGGCGGAGATCTGGACGCCCGACAAGCCTCCACAGGAAGTGCCACCCACACATCGCTGCAGAATCTCGGCACTGGCCGGGCCTTGCAGCGCGATGGCGCCGTAAGCATCGGACATGTTCCGCAGCTCGATCTCGTTCCCATAGCCCATCCTTTCGAGCTCCTTCTGCATCCAGGCAAAATCAACATCGATGCGAGAGGCGTTGATGATGAGGAAGTATTCCCGCTCAGCGATCCGATACGCGTAGAGGTCGTCGATCACTCCTCCTTCATGATTACAGAGGAGAGTGTACTGGCCGTGACCTGGCGTGAGCTTCCCAATGTCATTGGTGAGAAGTCGATTCAGGAAGGTGGCCGCCATGGCGCCACGGACCTGCACTTCCCCCATGTGAGAGATGTCGAACAATCCGGCAGCTCGTCGAACCGCGAGATGTTCATCGGTGATGGAAGAGTAGTGGACCGGCATTTCCCATCCGCCGAACTCGATGAGTTTGGCTCCGGCCCGTTCGTGCGCACTCCGCAGCGGCGTACGTTTTAGCATAAGAGCCCTGGACGCTACTGTGGGGAAACCTTGGGATGCAACGAAGTTCGCCCCCACGAAAACGAGTGTGACCCCAACCCGGTTCCAAATACCGAAACCTGGGACTGCATGGGTTCCTAAAGTCTCACCGCTCGCACCCGTAAGAATCCGTACCTTGATCCTGGAAACACCTCAGGCTCGAGAACCAAGGGCCCGGCAGCTCCCTCCACAACTTTCGAAACCGCCCGCCACGAAAGGAAGTCATCCGAAGCTTCCACGTGATAGCCCCATCCAATCGTACCCATCAGCCGGAACCTCCAACTCCCCCCCCGCCACTCGAAACGCTCCTCCCGTATGGGCGGAGCAGGTTGAAGGATCTCGATGTTGTCCACGCTCCCATGACCCAGGATCGATCCCCCCCAGGGCGGGTTCTGACCGGAATCGCTGTAGCTTGTGATCGAAAACGCATCCAACTCAAAATCCCTGAGCCCGGAAGCCAACGGAGCATCCGTCAATGGCCCCACCAACACGCCATTCGTCTGGACCGTCAGGTACGCAGTCCGGTTGCTCGCCGCAAAATGCAGGTTGATCCTCATCCATACGTCCAGGGGCAGGTCGAAAAGGCTGTAGTCCCCATCCCCCGTGAAACTCATCTGCCCGTCCGACGCCGCCATGGCAGGCCAAACCGTCGGACCAAAACCGGTGTCCGGAAAGAAGTTGAACTCCACCAGATTTGGCGCGCGGCTTCCCGCAGCCCGGATGAACCCAGGCTGATCTGCGTCCGCCTTCCGATGAAACCCGAAGGCTATCTGAAAAGTATACGGCTTTTCATCCTGCACCCCCGCAGCGATGTCTGTGAGCAGGAGATCCAGTGAAACTCCGAAATCATCCGCCGGAGTGACACTGCGACCCAACGGATACCTGAAGAATGTGTTGGCCCTTGAGGAATCCCATGTGACGTCGAGATGCTCCAGCGCCGGGTTCCAGTTGATCAGCTCCTGATCGCCGGTTTTCTCCCAGCCTCGGGAGACAGGATGAACGTCGAAGGTCTCCTTGAAGACCTCGGGCTCAGGAGTTCCAGCACGGGAGAATGCACCCATCCCCGAGAGGAGAATGAGCCACGCCAGGACCCGTCGGATCCGGTCGAAGGGACCGGGCGGAGACTTCTCAATAAATCGGAGCATAACCAGGCCGGGTCACGCTGCGGTCCGGCGGGAGAGCCCTCAATCCTCCAGCTCCCGGGATGACATCCCAAACTCTTCGGGTCATTTCCTCAGTGAGATCGTGAACCGAGGGGTAGCGCTTGTAGCCCTTCTCCGGTGGCAGGAACAGGCTCTCATCAGGCCTGTCGAAACGGACCTGGCTGAAGGTAAAGACGAACAGGGGCCCGCCCATGCGCCGCTCGATTTTCAGGGGGAATCCACGGAGCTTGGGGGCTGTCCACACGATGAAGGACTGGGCTTCCCCTCCTGGATTCGACACGGCGACCACGCTCTTGATGCAGTCGTAGCCCTCGACCCTTTCACGACCGACTTCCTGTCTTTCAATGACGGCGCCAGCATCGCTGCCGAACGAACCGGGGAGCTCGGTGAAACCGGACACGCCTTCGCTGATGATACAGAGGCCCGCCTCCTTGCGGCCGATGACCATGAACCCGAAGTCGCCCTTTTGGGATTTCTTCCGCGCACGGGGAGCCTCGATGGGAGCGGAGTCGGCTTCAAACAACGTCAGGCCATCACGAAACAGCAATGTTCCCGTAGCTGGCTTCACTCCCTTGACCTCCAGAGTCTCGCGGACGCTGACCCTGACGCCGAACCCGGTGTTGGTGCCGAACAACATGCGCATCGGACCTGCGAACTCAAAAATGTACGGAGGCACAGCCCACGGCACGGAGGGCGCCCTCTGATCACGCGAGGCTGCCTTGCCCGTCGCGGGAATCGACATTGCGAACAGAACCAACACCAAGAGCCGGATCAACATGGCCTCTAGATATCTGGAAGCAATGAGTCACGCCAACGAAAACCTTGAGATTGTAATTCAGCAGTCACTCGGACAAGGTCACCGCCCATGGACCAACTGGACGAAGTCCTCACATGTCGGCTCGACCTTGGAAGGAAGATCGTAGAGCCATGCTCCATAGTGATTTTCGGAGCGAGCGGCGACCTTACTTCAAGGAAGCTCATTCCCGCTCTTTATCATCTTTTTGTTGAGAAGCGGCTTCCGACGCCCTTCCGCATCATCGGGTTCGCCCGGCGTGAAAAGTCCGATGAAAGTTTTCGTCAGGAGCTGAAGGAGGCCCTTCAGAAATTCTCCCGGAGCAAGGCGGTGGATAATGCGCTGTGGGAGCAATTCGCGACCAACCTTCGGTATTGCCAGGGCGACCTCGGGGATCTGGCCGTCTACAAGAAACTGGCTCAGATGCTGGAGGGTTACGGCGTTCCCCAGCTTCGGAAGAACCTGCTCTTCTATCTCTCCATCGCCCCCACCCAGTTCTCTCAGGTGGCCGAGCAGTTGAGCCGGGCCGGGCTGCTGCTGAGGCAGCACAGCCATGATTCCTGGCAAAGGGTCGTGGTTGAAAAGCCCTTTGGACAAGACCTCGCTTCAGCTCACGCCCTCAATTCATCCCTCACCCAGTTCGCCCAGGAAAAGCAGATCTATCGCATCGACCATTACCTCGGCAAAGAGACGGTCCAAAACATCCTCATGTTCCGGTTCTCGAACTCGATCTTCGAGCAGCTGTGGAACCGGCAGTCGGTGGATCACGTGCAGATCACGGTCAGCGAGAAGCTGGGCGTGGGCAGCCGTGCAGGATATTACGAGGAGGCCGGGGCGATCCGGGACATGTTGCAGAATCATCTGCTCCAGGTTCTCGCGCTCGTGGCCATGGAACCACCCGTGTCGCTTGAAGCCGAGTCCGTACGCGATGAGAAGGTCAAGCTGCTCAACGCCATCCGGCGCTGGCAGCCCCAGCAGGTTGCCTCGCATGTGGTCCGCGGCCAGTACACGGCGGGGTCCATTGGTGGTCAGCCCTGCCCTGCCTACCGGAGCGAACCCAAGGTCAGCCCCGCTTCA